>DKER01000111.1 GCA_002452555.1 Fidelibacterota bacterium UBA6817
ACCCTACTGACTACCGGCTACCGGCTACTGGCTACTGGCTACTGGACTGGCTACCGGCTACCGGACTGGCTACCGGCTACTGATTAAAGCTTCCAGTATTGAGAAACATCTTTCATTTTTGTAAGAATAAATTTTGACACTGTCGTTATTCCGGAGGAAATACCTGTTATATGGAGAAAAATTTCTTTATTATTTGGGGAAGAAGAAGAATGATATTTCAGATCTGAAAAGAATGAGGAGACACATGAACAAACAAGCCATTTTTGAGAACTATCCGAGGAACGATGCTTCTCAGTTGATTCCATTATTGCAGCACGTCCAGTCTGAATTTGGATTTTTACCCGAAGAGCAGATGGAAAACGTTGCGGAACACATCGGAATTCCAATCAGCCGGGTCTATGGCGTAGCCACGTTCTATAACCAGTTCCGTCTGAAACCCCTGGGCAAATTTGTGATCAGAGTGTGCCGCGGTACGGCCTGTCATGTGAAAGGTTCTTTGGATATTTTACGTATGCTTGAATCCGAACTGGGAATCAAAGCCGGCGATACGACTAAAGATCTGCTTTTCTCTATCGAAACAGTGGCCTGCATCGGAGCGTGCAGCATTGCACCGGTCATGGTGATTAATGACGAGTATTTTGGCGGATTGACTCCCAAATCCATCCATAAGCTGATCAAACAATTCAAAGACAAAGGATAGACCCCATGAAGGCTTTTCTTGATATTATAAAAAATGAGGATGCATCAATCCGTGTTCCCCATGAACACTTTATTGACTGCATTCATGAATCATACCGGGAAAACATTAATTCCCAAATGCTGAAGGATCTTAAAGCGTATAAGGCAGAATTGACGTTTACGAATTTATCCAAACCGGTTATTATTGTTGGCATGGGTACTTGCGGACTGGCAAACGGCGCCCAAAAAGTGTTTGACACATTTAAAGAAGAACTGACAACCCGAAAGATTGATGCGCAAATTATTTCTACCGGATGTGTGGGATACTGTGCCGAGGAAGTGATTGTGGATGTCAAACTTTCCGGCCGTCCCCGAATCAGTTATTCCCGTGTGAAACCCAAAGATGTGCCCAATATTATTGAAACAACCCTCATCAACAACGAACCGGTCAGGGATAAAGTTCTGGGGATCTATGATGACAGAAACAGTCAATCCTGGGACAATCTTCCCGTTATTGACAATATTCCTTTTTTCAAAATCCAGCAGAAGATTGTTCTTGAAAACTGCGGCGTTATCGATCCGGAAAGCATTGATCAGTATATCGTAAAGGGCGGATATAAGGGGTTGAGTAAAATTCTTAAATCAAAGAAACCCGAGGATGTGATTGATGATGTGTTGAAAGCCGGTCTGCGCGGACGTGGCGGCGGCGGTTTTCCCACCGGACAGAAATGGAAATTTGCCCGTCAGTCACAGGGAGAGAAAAAATATCTGATTTGCAATGCTGATGAAGGTGATCCGGGTGCTTTTATGGACCGGGCAATTCTGGAAGGTGATCCTCACAGGGTTGTAGAAGGAATGGTTATTGCCGCCTATGCCATTGGCGCCGGTGAAGGATATATCTACTGTCGCGCCGAATATCCCCTTGCCATTAAACGATTAAAGAAAACCCTGGCTGATGCAGAATTATACGGTCTTCTCGGTGACAATATTCTCAACAGCGGTTTCAGTTTTAAATTGAAAATCAAAGAAGGTGCCGGCGCTTTTGTCTGCGGCGAAGAGACGGCATTGATCAATTCCATCGAAGGGAATCGGGGAACCCCCCGGCCAAGGCCTCCCTATCCTACAACGGAAGGCTTGTGGGGAATGCCTACCGTTATTAATAATGTGGAAACCTTTGCCAATGTCCCCGTGATTATTCGCAAGGGATCTGATTGGTACTCTTCTGTTGGAACGCAATCCTCAAAAGGGACCAAAATATTTGCTCTGTCCGGGAAAGTGAATAATGTGGGACTGGTTGAAGTGCCCATGGGTACTACACTCCGGCAGATTGTCTATGACGTGGGAGGGGGTATACCCGACGGACGAAAATTTAAAGCGGTTCAAATTGGCGGACCGTCCGGCGGCGCTCTTCCGGAAAGTGTTATTGATACGCCCGTCGATTATGAAAATCTGAAGGGAATCGGTGCCATGATGGGATCAGGCGGGCTGGTTGTCATGGATGAAACAACCTGTATGGTGGATCTGGCAAAGTATTTTATGACATTCATTATGTCTGAATCCTGCGGGAAGTGTATTCCCTGCCGTGAAGGGACAAAACGCCTTTATGAGACCCTGGACCGGCTGACACGGAGCTATAAAAATGAAAATGATCCGGAAGAAGCCCTGCTCCGTTTCCAGGGCATGGTCTACCTGGAAAGACTGGCAAAAGTCATCACGACCACATCCCTGTGCGGATTGGGACAGACAGCAGCCAATCCCGTTATGAGTACGCTCCGGTATTTCAGGGATGAATATGAAACGCACCTGTATGAACGCAGATGTCCGGCCGGCGTCTGTAAAGAGCTGCTTACTTATAAAATTGACACCAACAATTGTACGGGCTGTACGATTTGTGCCCTTAAGTGTCCTGTCGATGCTATTCTGGGTGAACGGAAAAAAGCCCATTATATCGTCACGGATAAATGTACCCGGTGCGGGCAGTGTATGATGAACTGTAATTTTAATGCAATTTATGTTGAATAAATTAACGCAGGAAAGACCATGAATATTAAAATCAACAATATGGAATACTGGGCAAATCCGGGTGAGACGGTTCTCGAAGTGGCAGAACGGGAAGGAATTCGCGTTCCAACTCTCTGCTATTTGAAAGGCTATTCTCCCACCGGTTCATGCCGTATGTGCATGGTGGAAGTGGAAGATCAGGGACGCCTGGTGCCTTCATGTGCATTTCCTGTCTATGAAGGAATGCTGGTCAAAACCAATTCTCCCGAAGTTCGGAGAGCCAGGAAAACCATTATCGAGCTTCTGCTTGCAAATCATCCTCAGGACTGTCTGGTCTGTATCCGTAACGGAAACTGTGATCTTCAGACGCTTGCTGCCGAATACGGCGTGAGAAGTTACCGGTATGTCGGTCAGCGCCGAAAAGGCAAACTGGATCTGGCCAGCCCGTCTATTGAGCGGGATCCGGAAAAATGTATTCTCTGCGGCCGCTGCGTGCGGGTCTGTCATGAAATGCAGAATGTTGGCGCTATTGAAATCATTAATCGCGGATTTAACAGCACTGTAGCACCGGCAATGGACCGGAGTCTTAATACGGTTGCCTGCGTCTATTGCGGTCAGTGTATTGTTCACTGCCCCGTCGGTGCCCTTCGTGAAAAAAGCGATCAAAAGAGAGTCTGGGAAGCCATTAACAACAGCGATAAGCATGTTATTGCCCAGATAGCCCCGGCTGTCCGGGTTGCAATTGGCGAGGAATTCGGACTCGAACCGGGTGAGATTGTTACGGGCAAAATTGTTGCCGCCCTGCGGAGAATGGGTGTGGATACGGTGTTTGATACAAATTTTGCTGCCGATCTGACGATTATGGAAGAAGCAAACGAACTGATTGAACGCTTGACGAAAAAGGGTACCATTCCCATGATCACGTCCTGCAGTCCGGGCTGGGTTAAATACCTTGAACACTTTTATCCTGATCTCATGGGCCATCTGTCCACATGCAAATCCCCCCACGAAATGGAAGGGGCGATTATCAAATCCTATTATGCAAAGAAGATGGGCATCAACCCGGAAAAAATCTTTGTCGTTTCCATAATGCCCTGTATTGCCAAGAAATTTGAAGCGCAGCGTCCAGAATTAGGCAAAGAATATCAGGATGTGGATGTGGTTATCACAACCCGCGAACTGGCACGCATGATCCGGTCTGCCGGATTGGATTTTTCCCGCCTTCCCAATGAATCGTTTGATGATCCTCTGGGAGAAGCAACCGGAGCCGGAGCCATTTTCGGGGCTGCCGGCGGCGTGATGGAAGCGGCTCTGCGGACCGCCCATTTCATGCTCACGGGTAAAGATATGTCTGTCATCGATTTTTCACCCATCCGCGGACTCCAGGGTATAAAGGAATCCGTTGTAGAAATCGGCGGATTGAAATTGAAAATTGCTGCCGTCAGCGGATTGAAAAATATTGATAAATTGCTGAAGGATATGCGGACAGGAAAATCGGAATATCAATTCATTGAAGTGATGGCCTGTCCCAACGGCTGTATCAACGGCGGCGGGCAGCCCCAACCCAGCACCCCGGATAAAATCCGCAAACGGACAGAATCCATTTATAAAATTGATCAGGGACTCCCGAAACGCTGTTCGCACTACAATGAATCCATCAAAAAACTCTATCAGGAATTTCTGGAAAAGCCGGGAAGCCATACAGCCCATGATATTCTTCATACCCATTATACAGAACGTAACCGGTATTAATAATATTTAAAGGTAAGAAATATGAGCAAAAAAATACTCTTAATTGATGATGATGCAGATCTGATAAACCTGTATCAACCCTTCCTTCTGAAAAACGGCTTTGACGTGGAAGCTGCCTATAACAGCGAAGAAGGAAAAAAACTCTTTAAATCGTTTAAACCGGATATTGTTTTTGCCGATCTGGTTATGGAACACTTTGATTCCGGTTTTGTTCTGTGCCACTGGATGAAAAACCAGACAGAACGGGAAAAAGCGCATATCGTAATCTTTACATCAACCGGACATGAAACCGGCTATCGTTTTTCCACCCAGACGTCTGAAGAAAAAAGCTGGATCAATGCGGATGATTATCTGGAAAAACCGATTTCACCCAACGACCTTCTTCAATATATTAAGGATAAAGTTCTGAAAACAAAGTGAAAATACTTGATGCCCGAATTCTGATTATTGATCCGGATGCAAATGTTGTCCGGTTCCTGAAAAACCATCTGGGAAGCCAGCACGCGATTGATACGGCTGACAACGGAATTGACGGCATTGCCAAAGGATCCTCCTCAGAGTATGATATATACTTCATCAGTATGTCCCTGCCGGATATCAGCGGCAGGGATGTACTTCATGCCATTCGGAAAGTTCATGAGGAATCCATCTGTATCATGATGTCATCCAAACCGACCATTGACTCAGCCGTTCAGACAACCCAGATGGGGGCTTATAACTATATATCCAAACCCTTTGATGCAGAAAAAATTGTCCCGGTGGTCTATCGGGCTTTGGAGCGGCGCTGGTATATTCTGGAAGCCAGGCGTCTTCAGAAAGAAAGAGAAAACAATCTTGCCGAACTGAGCGTGGACAAATCGCGTCTTTCCACCGTTATCCATTCCATTGACGACGGCATCCTGGTTATCAATCAGAATAAGGAAATTATTTTTTACAACCCCCGCTTTCTGCAGCTTATTGATACTGACCGGCAAATCATGATCGGAGATTCCATGTTCCGGTATCTTCCGCAGAATCTGCAGAAACAGATCTGTGAAATTCTCCTGGAAGCGGAATCCAATCCGAAAACCGGCGCTATCCGGCAGGAACTGGTTATCAAACCGCCTCTTGAATTGGTCGTGATGGCCAATACGGCTCCCATTTTAAGCGAAAACAATCAGCTCCTGGGCGTTGTATCTGTCCTCAGGGATATTACGGAAATGAAACAACTTGACCGCTCCAAATCCCAGTTTGTCAATATGGTTGCCCATGAATTGAAAGCACCTCTGGCTGCAATCCACAGCTATCTTAAAATGATCATTGACAATGCCCTGGGAGATGATGTTGTTACATATAATATGTATCTGAAACGATCCCTGGAACGGACATCTGCACTCACAGAACTGATCAATGATCTGATGAATATTTTCCGTATGGATTCTACCGGCGTTAAAAGAAATCTGGAAATAATTGAAGTTGCTGAACTTCTTGAAAATACGGTTGAATTATTTAAAGCCCAGATGGATGAACGGGAAATTAAAGTCAATCTTGCATTGAAACACGGACTCTTTATCAAAGCTGATGCTGAAGAGATCCGGCGGGTTTTTACTAATCTTATATCGAATGCAATAAAATACAACAAATACGAGGGAAGTATCCACTTGTCTTGCACGGAAGACGGCCGATGGGTAAAGATTTCAGTTCAGGATACAGGCATCGGTATGACTCCGGAAGAAAAAGAACGGCTTTTTCAGGAATTTTTCAGAGCGAAAAACCCTCATACGCGTGAAATAACCGGAACCGGGCTGGGACTGGCAATTCTGAAAAAAATTGTGGATGAATACGCCGGACGCATTACTGTAGAAACAGAGTATGAAAAAGGCAGCACGTTTACGGTTTTTCTGCCGAAAGCGGTTCCGGTAGCCGGTCCGGTAGCCAGTAGCCGGTAGCC
>DKER01000058.1 GCA_002452555.1 Fidelibacterota bacterium UBA6817
CTGTAGCAGGATTTCCCCAGTTGGCAAATAAAGGGTTTGTGTTGAAACTCTTTGATCCGGATTCCTGTCTGAAAGATTCTGTAGATCTTCGTGATCATTCTGAGTTTACAACCGGTGTTAGTCTGGAAAGTCCCCGGAAAGATTATCCTTTTTTACATTCGTCTTCCTGGCACAGGAGCCGATCGGCAAAAGGACATACAGCCGGATTGCCCAACAGCATCCTTACGTTTCCAGATGAAAATCACACACTTCTGTCACTGAATCCCCGGATTTATTCGCGAAATAATCCCGAACCCATGTGTATCACATTAAGTGATCCAAGAGGGCTGTCTTACGGAGAAATCCGGCTTTTTACCCTAACGGGTAATCCTGTCAGACAATGGGAATTAAAAGCCTTTTCTGCGCCGGTAGCCCAGGTTTTCTGGGATGGAACATATCATGACGGGAATCCGGTGCCAATGGGATTATATATTGTTTATGCCCGTGCACGCATTTCTGACGGAAAACAAAAAGAAGCCAGAGTAACGGCAATGATTAACGGCCGTTAAATTATATCATAGACAAAACAGTTCGAACCAGTTCGGATATTCCAATTTCAGCTTCGGAAATAGATTTTGCAAGCATATAGGCAGGCGTTGTAACAATAAAGTTATTTTCATCAACAACAACATCAATTGCGGAACATGCTTTGTGAATGGCTCCCATGGCTTGCACTGCATTTGCCATTTCAGCATCGTTTCCCAGTGTGACAATTGGCTTTCTACCTGCACGAGTGCCGACTTTTGCCGCTAAAAGAGGCGCAAGGCACATAAAACCAAGAACTTTCTTTTGTTCCATTGCATCAAGAATCAACCGTTCAACTTTCGGATGGATATGACAGTCTGCTCCGTTTTCAGCAAAATCACTTAAATTTTTTACGATTCCTGATCCGCCGGGAAATATGACTGCGTCAAAGTATTCAATTTCTGCACGCGATAAATCCTGGATTTTTCCCCGGGCAATTCTTGCTGATTCTTCCAGAATATTTCTCTTTTCACCGCCAGCAACTTTTCCACACAAATGGTCCACAACATGTTTTTGCGGATCAGAGGGAGCAAAAATCTTTACGGCTGCACCCTCCCGGTCAAGGGCAAGCAGTGTGAGAACAGATTCATGGATTTCTGAACCATCGAAAAGCCCGCATCCGGACAACACAACAGCTACGGTTGCCATCCTTCACCTCCTGAAATATATTCGAATTCAAGAATATTCCATGGCAATATTATCATCATGTCGTTTTCTTTCCAGAGCAACTCTTTTTCAATTATTTTACCGGCTTTTTGGATGGCGGGATAGTCAGCCAGAACAGATTGTACCATCCGGCTTTTTAACGGTAAATTCATCATTCCAAATCCATCGGCAGGGTATGCACGGTCAGTTGTATACTGTACCGGAACGCCGGATATCTTTGCCGCATAATGGATTGCGTCTTTTAATGTTCCTACTGTGTCAACCAACCCATGTTTGAATGCTGCTTCACCGGACCATATCCGCCCGCGACCAAGACTATCCACCTCCTCAAAACTCATATTTCTTCCGTCCATAACTTTTCCGACAAACATTTCATAACCGTTCTGAAGACTGCGCATTTGCCATGCTCTCTCTTCGTCTGTCATCATAAAAAATGGATTATTAAACATACTGTTTTTATAGGAATACAAAGAGTCCGGATGGATTAATAACGTCTGTCGCAGAAATTTTTCAAAGGTGAATGAACCGCCGTAAATACCGATAGAACCGGTCAATGTGTTTTCCTCGGTGAAAATTTTGTCAGCCGGTACAGATATATAATATCCTCCCGAAGCTGCTAGGTTTCCCATTGAAACGATAACCGGTTTTGCTTTTTTCTTATCTTTCGGTTTTGTGATTCGGCTGATTTCCCTGTGAATGCGATCACTTGCTATTATACTGCCGCCCGGCGAATCAACCCTGAGAACAATCGCTTTTATCCGGGGATCTTTTTGAGCTGTTTTTAAACGGTCGCTTATTGTGCGATCTCCCATTGTAATCTGACCGGACAAGGGGGAATACCTGCTCTTACCCTCTGTGATAGCTCCGGACGCATAAATAACGGCAACCGGTGAAACTGTTTCGGCTGATTTCCATGTGTAAGGCCATCCTTTTGTCGGGCTGTATGACCAAATACTGCGCCAGTCTATCGATTTCACATTTTCGTGTTTCGCAATTTTTCCCTTGATTTCATCCGGGTAAGCCAGTTCATGAACAATCCCTTTTTCCAAGGCTTCCTTTACAAGATAGGGCCCCTCTTTAATAACTGTTGATACAACCGTTTCATCCAACCCCGTCCCATTACTGATTCCTGAAATGAAGCCGGACATTATACTATCAAGATATTCCCGCAGCGATTCTTTTCCCGGGCCGGACATAGCATTCAAAAGTAACGGTTCCGGGGCAGATTTGTAATCCCCGATGCGCTGTATTTCCACATCAATTCCCAATGTATCCAAGAGTGATCTCATATACAAATTGGTGGAAGAGAGTCCACTCAGACGATATTCCCCCAGGGGATAAATCATCCGCTTATGTGCAGGCGCTGTAAGAAACCAGGTTGCCGTATTGCCGTTAATACTGTATGCATAAATCCGTTTTCCCGATTCCTTAAGATCCGTTAATGAGGCTTGAAGCTCCGTTATTTCTGAAATATTCATGGAGAATGAACGGATATCCAAATAAAGAATGCTAACGGAATGGTCGTGTTTAAAGGCTTCCAATGCAGACAGCAAATCGTTTATATTGGTGACATTTGTCATACCCGGAACAATTTCTCGGGCATATTGACCGTTTAAGCGAAGGTATACCGCCGGTTTTCCTTTGGAAATGTTTCTGAGATAACGTGTGTGTTGTGAAACGGCAACAGTCGTTGACTGTTTATCATTCCATATTCGTGCGGATTGGTTGGTCAGATTAACCCCCAGGGAAATGAGGCTGGTTTGTTTTACGTCGTCATATGAATAACCTAACAGTATTCCATCTCTGACCTCGGTTTCAACAAAATAAATACTGTTATGCCCTGTCATTTTAAATGAAGCATTGATGGGAGATTGATATGTATATCCGAACGTTATCCGGTCATTAAACGGTCTTATTGCAATACCTGCAGTCAGCTGGTCCGGTCCGGTTACATCATGCACCACTGCCCCGAGAGAAAGAAATGTTGCCGGTCGGATTAAGAGTCCTGCCGAGAATTTTTTATCAACAGAATTGAATTCCAGGCCTGCCCAGACATGCCGTAAAAGAGGCAAACCCATACCGCCTCTGTAAAAAAATGTGCTGTCATATCCGAGCAGATAATGAGCAGAATTTAGCTGTACATCAAGTGCAGACATGATTGAATTATCGTTCCCCTGATGTAAGATAGCAGTTAAAGATGTACCTGTGTTTACGCCATAGACGGCAGGATTATTTCCCGGACCGTTAAGAAAAAGATCTCCTGAAGCCGGATTACCGGTACCCGGATATTGTGCCATAAGCAGTGTGAACAGAAATAATAAAGAAATCATTATTTTTTTCATTTGGACTCCAACTCTTTTATGCTTATTAAAAGTTAATCTTTTTTTAAGGCAGGAAAAAGATTTTCCATTGTTAAACCCATTCAGTTTCCCGGAAGGAAATTGAACGGAATGTGATTAAAAATTATGATTAAAAAGCGTTTACAACGCGCTGCTATTTTGTTTTTAGAAGAAAATTAAGAGCCCCGATAAAAAGCCGGATATTTTCCTCTTCTTTTACAATATTGTTATCAATAATAATTTGCTTTAAATCAAATGTTTGATCCGATGTGTTGACAATGAAGGAAAACGTCATGGTATCGTCCTTGCTGATATTGACCGCCTGGACACAAGAGGTGTCGTCATTTTCACTGATGATTATCCACTCATAATCGGGAAGGAGCTCAGACATATTTTTCATGGTAATGTCTTTATAAAGAACCCCGTTTTTCACCAAATCAACAGGGTTCGGCTTCTCACGATAACAGCTCAACTGTTTTAAAAAAATACATACGACAAGACTGAATAATAATGCTCTAAAAACATCTTTATATAAGGATGTGTGCCAATGAAGGTGATGAATATGTGATTTTTTCTCTGCAAGCATCATTTTTGCACTTTTTTTATTAGAATATAAAGCATGAAAGCTTACCGATATGATTAGCGGAGGGATTACTTAAAAAAATATTTTAAATACTGTAAAAAATTTTTTATTCCGGATCTCTTGCCAGATTTTCCAGGGACTCTTTGAACTCTTCATCAAAAAGGTCTTTATAGCGGGATGAAAAAGAGGAGAACTCCTGTTTCATCAATCCCAGATCCCCTCTTTTTTTATAAATCTGAATTTTTGTTCTCAGGGCCGTAAGGTCCAGATCATCCCATTTAAATATGGCATTGCAAATTGCCAATTGTTGTTCGTCTTCAGTTCGTGTAATCGCCAGAAGCTCTTTCAGACGTTTAATGGTTTCCTCACGAATTTTGTGGCGGATAGGATCCAGCCAGATATAAGACACATTTTCAAGCAAAGGACCCCTTGTGGCAAGATGAATAAAATCCTCTGTTTCCTGCTGAGATAATAATTGAGTCTTTCTTTCTTCCAGCATAAAACGTAAACGGTAAAAATCACAGCTGACATCCTTTTTTAACCTGACAGCCTGACGGCCCTGGTTATTTTGAAGTTCCAGATATTCCGAATCCTCCAACCAT
>DKER01000154.1 GCA_002452555.1 Fidelibacterota bacterium UBA6817
CCCGATTTTGTCTAATTCTTTATAGTTGACTGAACGTCTAAAATTCTCAACGTCTCAACCTTTGAACTTCTGAGCTCTTGAGCTCATGAACCCTTGAACTCTTGAGCCCTTGAACCATGTTCAATAATTCTTCATTCAATTCATCCCGACCGTTGTTGGGAAGACTTCAGAATTCAGTACCTAATAATATTATTCTTGTTATTTTGGTATAACAATGTAAATTATATATTGAATATAAAAAAAAATCGTTAACGAAACGGATATCATGGAATATTTTGAGATTGTAAATTTAAAAAAGGAACCTTTTTCAATCACACCGGATCCCTTGTACTTTTATGAATCGGAAATACATAAAGAGTGTCTTAATCTCCTTGAAATATCTATACGTACCCGTCGCGGACTCAGTGTTGTTATTGGAGGGATCGGTACCGGCAAGACGACCCTGAGCCGAATCCTTCTACGGCGATTTTATAAATATGACCCCCGATTTGAATTTTTTCTGATACTTGATCCTTCCTGGAACTCAGAACTGGATTTTTTAAAATATCTGATTGATTTGTTCGATATTCCCGAAAAAGGAGATTCTATTGTTGTCTGCAAGGATATTATTGAAAATTTTCTCTATGAAAAAGGAGTCGAAGAGAAAAAAGTGCTGGTTTTGGTCATCGATGAAGGACAGAAAATCTCTTCGGAAAACCTTGAATTGATCCGGACTCTTCTCAATTATGAAACCAATCAATATAAGTTAATCCAGGTTATCTTTTTTGCCCAGCCGGAGTTTAAGGAAATCCTGAAAAAACATTCCAATTTTGCTGACAGAGTATCCATGGGATTTACACTCCAACCTTTAAACCGTCAGGATGCGGTTGCCATGATAGAACACCGTTTAAATATATCCGGAGCCGACAAAGGTATAAAATTTTTCACTGAAGGGGCTTTAGAACTGATCTATCTCAATTCACAGGGATATCCGAGAAAAATGATAACCCTGTGTCATGACTGTCTGATAGAAATGATACGGCAGGATAAACATTTGGTTGATGCAGATATAGTCATAAGTTTACTTAAAGGAAACAGATTTTTTCATGTGGGAACATGAAAAAATAGCAGTGATAATCCAACAAAATAGCTTTTAAGAATTATTCAGGAAGAGGAAGAAAATTCCTATAATGGAAATTTTAAAAGCGTTAAACCATCTGATTCCAAACAATATGTTAAGAATCAGCAGTTGGATTTATTCGAATCGCTGGAAGAAAATCCTGACACGTAATCCCGAAAAAAAATCTTTCCACATTTATGCTTTGAAAATTTTCGGGACCACAAATTAAAAAATTCTTTAATTTTTACATAAGACCGAGAAGGATACGTTAAACAATGTTGAATTATGAAATAAATCGGTATAAGTTTAACAAAGTTTTTTCTTTATTCACTATGTGTTTAAAGATTGCAGATTTTTTATCTGCTGGCTTTTTCAAATATTAAGATAAGTGCCGGTCATGTTAAGTCCGGCACGACTAATTTGAAACAAATGTTTGGTAAAGGGAATCAACTCTCATAATGCCTGAACAGGATGACAAGAATCGCGACGTAGCAACAAATAAATTGTTGAATATTCTTAGAACTGAGTCTGATGATACCCAGGAAAAGGGTTCATCCGGTTCTTCTACACCGTCCGAACAAGATGATACGCGTGATTTTGATTCAAATGAACTGACCAGACTTTTTGATCAGACAGTTTCCGGCAAAAGTGTTGATTTTACTAATGCTGATGAAAATAAAAATAGTGAAAGAAAAAATAAAGCAGTCTTAGACCCGGACGCGAATCAAAAACAAGCTTTTGAATCCGATTCAGGCCATGCTCAAGACCGAGATCAAGAGCAAGATCAAAATCAAGTTCAAGATAATAAAGAGTATCCTGAATATGGTGCTGATACAAAAGATGATAGTCCTGAGGAAAATGTATTTGAAATCGAATATGAAGATAACATTTCAGATAAACCTTTAACGGAAAGTTCTGAAACGGAGGAACCGGAAAAAAAGCCGGTACCCGCAAAGCAAACTCTTGGGCCTTTTGTTGAATTTATTAATCGTTTCGAAACTAAACACAAATCTGATAATGAAGACTCTTCCAATACTGTAAATGATAGTGAAAATGTCTTGCCAGTTAAAGAAATTTATGCAGATAATGATACAGAATCCGATGACACGATTGAACTTTTATCCTTTTTGGACAATAAAGAAGACAATTCCGAGAGTGACGAATCTGAAAAAGGGGGTCTTGAGTCTGAACAGGAAACGGAGGCAGTAGGTAGCGAGACGGATAAAAAGAAGTCAACGAAAGCAAAATCCTTTTTTGACATTCTGGATGAGTATATAGCTGCAAAAAGTGATGATGTTGTATTACCCTTAAATGAGACCGACGTTTTCGAAAATTTTGATAAATCTGAGCTTCCGGAAAAGGAAGATGACGTAGCTCCTGAATCGGAAGCAGCTGCACAGAAAGAATCCAAACCGGAAGAGGAACCGGTAGTTCCCGAAGATGAAAAAGGGCCGAGATCGGCAACACAAAAAGTCATATTTGAAGATCTGGAACAAGAGATTAATGAACAGGAAGAATTTCTGGATTCAACAGAAGAAGAAAAAATCTTTGAGGAAAATTTTAATTCTGTTACACCGGCCGTAAAACTGAAAATTTCTGAAATATCCGATTATATCAATGATAAAAGGAATATAACCGTTATTGAATCAGATGAAGCCGGTTCCAATTACATACAGGCTGTCCCTGAAGTAAATAAAATCAAGATAACAAATTGGGGGAATATCAATTACTGGAATTTTCCCAAAGAAGCAACAGATGAAGATAAACAGAAGTTTGCCCTTCGAAGTATTTCCCGGCAAATCAAACATAAAAAAAGTTTTCTCACATTTTTCTCTCACAGCCGAAGTTATGTAACTCGTATTCAAACGTTTCAGAAACTGAGTTCCAAAGAGACTCAGGAAGCCTTAAAGTGGGCAATCTCAAAAAATTTGCCATTCCCTGATAAAAAAGTCGAATATGATGTTAAACAGATATCTTCTGATTCCGTTGATGAAAAGAACTATTTAACTCTGATAGCCCCTCAAACCCTGGTTCTCCAGCAGGAAAAATATTTCCGGGATTTCGGTATGAATCCCCGGAAAATTTCAACAGTATCGGTTCTTGCTGCGAAAGCTTTCCGCCTTAATTATCCTGATTATTACAAAGAAACAGCCATTATCTTCTATTTTGGTGAAACATACAGCAATTTGATCTTTATTAAGAATTATGAATTCCATTATGAACGTGAATTCGGTGTCGGTCGGAAGGATTTGATTTCATCGCTTAATCAGGAAGTGAATACGATAAACGGTCCAAAAAAATTATCACGGAATGATGCAATCCAATTGCTTGACAGTTTTGGGTTTACCCGGAAAAAAAACAGTTCTGTTCAGACCCTCGGCATCGATTATTCAAGATATTCGATCATGATCCGGCCTTTGGCTGAGCGAATCATAATGGAGATAAGTCGCTCAATTGATTTTTATAAGAAAAACTTCTCACTTTTGGCAGATGGTGATATTTTCCTGATCGGGCCGGGAGCTGTTATTCCCGGGGTTGTTCGTTTTATAGAAGACCAGTTGGGACGTAAAACATCCGTCTTAAATCCCATGAGAACTGATATTTTTACGTATAAAACCCGAGAAGCACAGATTCCGGATAAAATGCTTCCACTTTATACACTTCACATAGCTGCAGCTTACCCGGATAGTGATCTTAATGTTATATCTGCCGCAACACGGTCCAGAGAAGTTTTTATTGCCGGTTCAAAACTCAGCAGAATTTTACTCATTATATTTATTGTATTTGCAGGTATTCGTACAAATGATATGTTAATATTGCGGGATGATGTAAAAGATAAGCATAAGAGTACTCAGATCAGATGGCAGAATGTATCCAATGCATCCTCAGAATTTATGATCATGAATGAAAAAGAAAATACCATGACCCGGATATTAAATCAGGTCAGAGAGGATCAATATTCCACTGACAGGACCCTTTCTCTTATGAAACTCATCTCAAATCTGACACCGGCTGGTGTTCATTTGATTGATTTTCAACTGGGTAAAAGCACAAATCCCGGCGAAAAGGAACAATCAGACTTTGTTTTGAAAGGGTATATTACGCGAAATCCTTCCGTTGCGGATATCTATTTGAATAATTATCTTGCTAAATTCAGAGACACCGGTTTCTTTCAGGATGTTACGCTCACAACCCGTGATGAGAGAATTGATAATGAGACTCGAAGGACATTCACGATTACGGGAGTTTTAAAACAATTATGAATTTAAAACGAATCGGTTTGATAAATATTGGCCTTCTGATACTAAGTGTTTTGGCATGGGTTCTTTTCTTTTATCTTCCAATTGATAAGGAAATTGATGGACTGAATAATGATATTGCATCTTTGGAACAAAGAATTGTTCAGATCGGTACTATCGAGAGAAATAAAGGTCAAATAGAAAAACGAATCCGGGATCTTGAAAATGATTTAAATCGTTTATTTGATACCGTGGAGGACGAAAGCAGTTTTCAGAACACACTGGATTATATTGAACAGTTATCAATACTTCATAGTCTTGAAGTTGAGTTTTTAAATCCATCCCCTGTTGACCAGTTCAATGTAAATCCTGCGGATACTAAAAAGTATTTTAAAAAATCTCTTCATTCCTATCCGATTGACGTTTTTTTGAAGGGGAAATTCATTGAAACCGGTAAATTTCTTGAAGATTTGACTGCAGCCAGTGAACCGGTTCACATAAAGACAATACACCTTTTAACAGATACCCAGCTTCCTGAAAAATTGCATATTGAAATAAAATTGCTGGCATATACAGCTAAGGACTGATATGGCGTTACAGAAACGTGAAAAGATCTTATTGTCGATTGCGGGTATTGCCGTAGTTATATTTGTTATCATACAGGTTTTGCCATCCGGTTCAGATAAACCGACACCGGTATCTGCTCCGGTTACTGCAAGAACAGAACCAGCCAGATCTGTCGTACAGCAAACGGTACTTCCTGAAACCCATGTTAAGCTAAAATCATACACCACTAATGAAGGTGCATGGAATCTGGAATGGAAAAATGATCCGTTTGTCTATGCATATCTCGAACCCGAAATTGAAGACGTTCCACCTGAAGAAATTATTCAAAAACCTGAGGAAATTGAAGAAGAAGTCATTATTCATTCATTTCAATTAAATGGGATCTCATGGTTGAATAATAAACCGACTGTACTCATTAATGACCGGGTTATGAAACCGGGTGATTCCATCGAAGGATACACCCTGAGTGATGTTTATAAAACATATGTAATTCTGAGAAAAAAGAATGAATCCATAAAACTGGCTTTTTCTGAAAAACCGACATCCCAATGGGAATAATTCACGCATTAAAGTCCGTGTCCAGGTTTTTCTGTTAAACATGGATGATCAACAATGGAGATGACCATGCTTCGTAAATATTATATAAGAGCTCTGATCCTGATTTTACTTTCCGGAACAATGCTTTACGGGGCAAATGCTATCAGAGATATTATTTACCATCGATATGATAATCAGGCAGAGATTGAGATGGTTTTTGATGAAGAGAAAATTGATTTTGATGTGTATGGAACATACAATCCCCCTCAGATCACGATTGACCTTAGGAATTGTGAGAATAATTTTCGGGGTATGAAAGAGTATGTTTCTTATTCTCCATTGTATCTGTATAAAGTTGTGGACAGATATAAGATGAAAGATCAGTTTAAACTGATCTTTGATTTCAGTTATCTACCTAAGTATTCTGTTTATCAGGACGGGAAATCGATTTTTTTAACCTGGGAACTGGATAAAGATGGAAGTGCTTCTTTTACTGTAAATGAGTATTATTCTCCGTATAAAGCCGGTTTGAATAACAGGGTTACCCTTCAGTTTTCAAACGCTCCCCTTCCTAATGTGCTCAGACTTTTTGCGATTCAGAATGATCTGAATGTCGTGAATTCAGATAAACTGGAAGGTACGGTTACACTCACATTGAATAATGTGCGCGTGCATAATGCCCTGGATGCCATTCTAAAAGTAAACGGCTATAACTGGTTCCAGAATGATGATGTTATTATTGTGAAAGCCAAAGAAGATGATGTTGCCGGTGAATTGATGACTCAAGTCTATCGTTTGACTTATGTTGACGGAAAATCTGTTTCTGATGCCATTGAAAATGTTCTCACTGAAAAAGGAAAGGTCACTGTTTATTCTCCGGCCATCAAAGGCGGCGAATCCGGCAGTCTGGCAGGCGGAACGACCGGCGGGGCAGGCGGGACAGGCGGAGGATTTGGTTCATCCGGATTTATGGGCGGCGGTATGGGAATGTCCGGCATGGGAGGAACAGGAGGAACCGGCGGCGGTGCCGGAATGATGGGTATGATGAGTATGATGAACCTAATGCCCGGTTATGATATGATCCTTGTAACAGATGTTTCATCCAATTTTGCAACGATTGATAAAATTATTGGTCAGCTCGATGTCCAAATACCTCAAATCAATATATCTGTTCAATTTGTTGAGACAAAACTGGATATAACCGAAAATATGGGTATTAACTGGAGTGCCCGTGCCAGCCTTCGGGGCGGACCCGGGACGGGTGCCGTAGGTTTTCCTTTGGGAAACTGGCAACAGATGGCCATTGCAACATTATCAGCAGTCGAACTCTCGGCTGTTTTTGATCTGCTGACGACATCCAGTTCATCTAAAATTACACAAAAACCGCAAACGACGACTTTTGATAACCAAATGGCAATCATCAGTGTTGGAACTACGTATCCTGTGTCAGTGACCCAGCCTGCAACTCAGTACGGCCCGCCGACCACTACGTATGAAGAACAAGAAGTACAGATTGTTCTCATGGTAACACCGCGGGTTAATAATGACAATTACATTTCTATGGCTGTGAATGCCCAGGTTGAAGCTGTCACCGGATTTACGGGAGAGAATGCGGATCGGCCTATTGTATCAACCAGGACGGCCAATACCAATATCCGCGTGAAAGATAAAGAAACGCTTCTGATTGGCGGTCTTATACTGGAACAGGATATCGAAACGGTAAAAAGAGTTCCTTTTTTCAGCCGTATTCCATTAATCAAGCATCTTTTCATTTATAAGAGTGTTACACCTGAACGCAGTGAATTGATGATATTCATTACTCCTACCATTGTACAGTAACGATCCTGAAGGAGTCTGACATGGCAACTGAAATATACACGCTCTTAAAATTTGCAGTCGAAAATGGTGCTTCTGACCTCCATCTCTGTGTGGGTTCACCACCCATTGTCCGGGTAGACGGTGATCTTCTTCGTACCAATCTTGACCCATTGGACAGTACTTTAATTCACTCTTTGGTATATGATGTCATGAGTGACGAACAACGTAAAATCTTTGAAACCAGTTGGGAAATTGACTTTTCCAGAGAATTTAAGGGTATTGGACGTTTTCGCGTAAATGTGTATAAGGATATAAACGGTGAAGCTGCCGTTTTTCGAATGATCCCAACAAAAGTATTTGATTTCAAACAGTTGGGGTTACCGGATGTTTTGTTAAATATCGCCTCCCAGGAAAAAGGTCTGGTTCTGGTTACAGGTCCGACCGGAAGCGGTAAATCAACAACATTATCAACGATTATAGATTATATAAATACAAATTTTAAAAAACATATTATAACAGTTGAAGATCCGGTTGAGTTTGTCCACAAATCCAATGAAGCATTGGTGAATCAACGGGAAGTCGGGTTTAATACAAAATCTTTTGCCGCTGCATTGCGGAGTGCTCTCCGTGAAGATCCGGATGTAATTTTAGTGGGGGAAATGAGGGACCTTGAGACCACCAGCCTTGCCATTACAGCTGCTGAAACAGGGCATTTGGTGTTTGGGACTCTTCATACAAACAATGCCCCCAAAACCATCGATCGTGTTATTGATCAGTATCCTGCTAACCAGCAAGCTCAAATTCGGTCCATGTTATCCGAATCTCTCCTTGCCGTTGTATCTCAGGTTCTTCTGAAACATGTATCCGGTCGCGGCAGGGTGGCTGCTTATGAAATTATGATCGGAACCAACGGTATTCGGAATCTGATTCGGGAAAATAAAGTCTTTCAGATCCCCTCAGCTATCCAGACCGGTTCCAATGTTGGGATGGTTTCGCTGGATCAATCCCTGGTCCGGCTTGTCGAAGAAAAGAAAATTGACCCCAACACTGCTATACAAAGTGCCAGCAACCCCGGATATGTTAAGAAAAACCTTGGGCTCGAATAACTATGTATACGATTGACGATTTTCTAAGTGTTATGAACCAGGCGAAAGCGTCTGATTTATACCTGACTATAGGAGCATTTCCGATGCTCCGTATCGACGGAAAAATTCTTCCTCTTGAGAAAGAAAAACTAAACATGGATATGTTAAAATCCCTGATGAAAGAGATGCTTACTCCTGCTGATATTGAAAAAGTGATGGAACAAAAAGAACTGGACTTTATCCTGAGTAAACCGGGAAAAGGTCGTTTCAGGGGGAATGCTTTTTATCAAAGAAATTCACCGGGATTTGTTCTCCGCAGAATTGTAACACAAATACCTACCCTGGATGAACTGAATATGCCGACTGTTCTTAAAGACCTGATCATGAGAAAAAAAGGTCTGATTTTGGTAGTGGGAGCTACAGGATCAGGAAAAAGCACTACGATGGCAGCTATGATCGACTATCGGAATTCAATGTCAACCGGTCATATTCTTACCATTGAAGATCCTATCGAATTCATTCATAATCACAAAAAAAGCATAGTGAACCAGCGGGAGGTCGGCATTGATACGCCTACGTATTCCGATGCACTGAAATCAGCTCTTCGTCAGGCTCCCGACCTGATCCTGATCGGTGAAATCAGAGATAGGGAAACAATGAGTGCAGCTCTGAATTTTTCAGAAACAGGACACCTTGTTCTCGGAACACTCCATGCTAATAATGCTTATCAGACACTGGAAAGGGTTATGGGATTTTATCCTCCCGAATTCCATGAAATGATTCGTCTTCAGATGAGTTTGAACCTTCAGGCCGTCGTAGGTCAAAGACTAATTCCCAATATTAATGGTAAACGAATCGCTGTTCACGAATTATTGTTGGATTCGGCTCGTGTCAGGGATCTTATTCATAATGGTGAGATTGAGATGATCCGAAATACAATAGAATCCAGCACCCATGAGGGAATGATGACCTTTGATCAATGTCTTTACATTAAACATAATGAAGGATTGATCTCTATGGAGGATGCTGTTCGTTTTTCTGACAGACCCAATGATCTCCGTCTTAAAATTAAATTAAACAAGTCAACAACGATTGATGACAAAAAAATCGGGATCCGGTAATGAATTTCCGAATGGTTGAATTATGGCACACGGAACACACGTAAAATATGTACTGCTCTATTCTTCTCATATTCAGAAATATGAATCACTGATTGAGGCATTTCATTCAGCCGGTTATTCTGCGCGTGTTATAAATGATCCGGAACTTATTAATGGTTCAGAACTCATTCATCCTGATTTAGTGTTGTTTGATCCTGATCATGAAAAAGGTGTGCTTGAAGCATACCGGAATTCAGTAAGTATAAGTTTTTTCCCCCTGGCGGATACTGAATCAGACGTGAACCGGTTTGAGGGTAATTATCCATTTTATGTTATCTGGTCATTGGATTCGGACCATTTATCGATTCTGGCAGACCGTCTGATCCGATTTTCCATGCACAGTCAAAAAATTCTCCGGAAAACCCGGGATAATATTGATACAATAAAATACAGCATTCTAAACGACATTCTTTTGTCTCTGGATGATCATTTACGTTTATCTGACGCATTGAGTACTGCTTCACGGTATTTTGATTCTATTGCTCATTGTGATATCCTTTTTTTCTATTCATTATGGAGCGATAATATTGTTTTATTTAATGGAGAAGGGGTATCTCCCAGACTTAAAGATGCTATTCATACATTATCTAAAAAATACCTGTTAGAAAATAATTTCGATATGATTGATCTGATTCCTGATTTTCGATACAGTAATTCAAACGATCCCGTATCAGATGAAGGTATTCGGGATTCTCTTCTGTTTATGTGCCCCGGAAGCGGCCGTTTTACGGGAATATTGGGTTTGTTGAGTTATCATGAAAACGTTTATACTGAATCAGAATATACCTTTTTTAATGAAATGATCTCAGGAATTGAGATGATTCTTAAACATATTGAATCGATAATTCGTAAGAAACAGGAACAACAGTTTTTTTCAGTTTTTGATCAGATCAATGATTTGGCGGCTATCATTGATTTTGACAATAATAATGTATATATCAATCAGTGTTTTCAAAATTTAATGGGAGACTATCGGAAAGTTATTCAATTTGATGATTTGAAGACGTTTTTTAAGCAGAACTGGGATGCGGTGATTAAAACCTGTTTTGATGAAAAAAAAGTATATCGCCATAAGGTATACATTGGAAACGATCTTAAAGACCGTCTTGTTTTTGATTCTGTGACTGACAGGTTCAGGAGCCTGCCCTTTGTTGAAAACGGATTGATTCTTGTTGCAAGGGATATTACGGACAATCAACGTGTAGAAGAAATTAAAGCCGACCTGATATCCAATGTATCCCATGAATTGAAAACACCGGTTGCAATTGTGAAAGAATATGTTTCTCTCATGGCAGACGGAATCGGCGGAATCTTGTCGGATGATCATCAGGAGTTCACTCAGATTATATCCAACAATCTTGAACGCCTTGAACGGTTGATCAATAATGTTTTTGATGTCATGAAATCAGATAAAACCAGACGAAAACCACAAATCAGTAAAATTGATATTCATGACTTGATCAAAGAAGTCGTTGATCTGTTCAAAGTCCGTTACAGTGCAAAATCCATGATTCTTAATACAGAAATCCGGGATAATCTGCCTGCTATACTTTCAGATAAGGATCTGTTGATTCAAATTCTTGTAAATTTTGTTGAAAATGCTTATAAATATTCTGATGAGGGAACAGAAGTTATTGTTTATGCAGATGTTACAGATAATAATGAATTTTATGTTGCGGTGAAAGACCATGGTAGAGGGATTGCCAAAAAGGATCATGATAAAGTCTTTCAACGTTTTTTTCGGACCGGCCTGGACCTTGAACGTCTTCCCGGTGCCGGACTGGGTTTGAGTATCACCAAAGATCTGGTGGAACAAATGGGTGGGAAGATTTGGTTTAAAAGCGAGTTGAATAAGGGATCGACGTTTTATGTTAAGATTCCGGTAAGTGCCGGCAGATGACAGTGATACCCGTGACCCCGGAAAAGGCATGCCGGGCTGGTGACTCTCACCCCTTGCCGCTCATCACTTCCCGAAACATTTCGCTGTTCGGGTCTCCGACTCAACTTATAACTCAGCAAACGCATATCGAACAAAGAGAGCAAACATAAAGGATGAAAAATGGCAGAATATACCGTTTTGATTGTTGAAGATGAACCGGATATGCAGAGAGCAATCAAACTCCGGTTAGAATCTATCGGTTTTAAGGTTGAGACTGCTTCAGACGGGTTGGAAGGACTGCAAAAAATAAAAAAACTTGAACCGGATCTTGTTTTACTGGACATTATGCTGCCCAAAATGGATGGTTTTAAGGTTTGTAATATGATCAAATTTGATAAAAAGTATAAAAATATTCCTATTATTATGCTTTCTGCGAAAAGTGCCCAAAAAGATTTTTATACGGCAAAAAATGTTGGGGCAGATGCATATCTGACAAAACCGTTTACCACGGCTGAGCTCCTGAAAAAAATTAAGGAAATGTTAATCCATGAATGATGGCTGGATGGGATTAATCGTAACTATACTGGCCGGGCTGGCTCTCGGCAGTTTTGCAAACGTGATTATTTACCGTGTTCCCCGGAATAAATCCATAGTCAGACCACGCTCAGCGTGCACAACCTGCGGTAATATGATTCCCTGGTATGATAATATCCCTTTGGTCAGTTATTTTGTTCTGAGAGGAAAATGCCGGTTTTGCAAGTCCCGGATTTCTATCATGTATCCTTTCGTAGAATTATTGACAGCATTTCTTTTTGGAATGATTTTCATCGTTTTCGGGCCTGTTCTTGAATCTGTCTGGTACATGTCCTTTGTTTTTATTCTTATTATCACGGCGTTTGTGGACCTGGAACACATGATCATTCCCCAGTCATTTGTCAATGCAGGGCTGATTCTGGCCGTATCGGGACTTATCACGTTTTGGGATAACCGCTGGATATCAGCACTGATAGGTGCCCTTATTACAGCAGGAGTTCTCTATCTGGCCGGAATCCTGGGGAAAGCGATGTTTAACAAGGAAAGTATGGGTTTTGGGGATGTTTTGCTTGGGTTGATTACCGGACTCTTTCTGGGTTGGAAATTATCGATCATGATGCTTTTTCTTACGTTTTGCTCAGCAGCGGTTATTCTGCTGATTCTCATGGCTTTTAAAAAAGTCAAGACCGGCGTGCATGTACCCTTTGGACCTTTTATGGCCCTGGGATCGGTATTGTCACTTTTTTTCGGAGAATATTTAATTGACTTATATATAAATTATGTCTGGATTTAATCAGGAGTGAATGTATGCCTGCAATAAAAATGAAAAAACCGCTTGGACAGCTTCTGCTTGAGAACAAAAAAATTTCATCGGAAGAACTGAATCAGGCATTACGTTATCAAAGTGAAAAAGGTGTTTATTTCGGTAAAGCTCTGATCGAACTGGGACTCATTGCAGAAATCGATTTGATGCAGTTTCTTGCAGAACAGATGGATATTCCTTTTGTCAAACTGGATGACATATCTATTGAAAAAGAGATTATCCGTTTGATTCCTGAAGAACTGGCCCGTGATTATCAGATTATCCCCTTGTTTAAAATAGGGGAACAGTTAAGTGTTGCTACTTCAGATCCTCTAAATGTGGAAAATATTGATTCGATCAGTAAACATACCGGAATGGAGCTGGATATCGTTCTGGCAACAGAAACCGATATATCATATGCCGTAGAAGTCTATTACGGAAAATCGAAGAAGATGGAAGGGCTTTCTGATGATCATATTGAATTTGAACAGGACCAACTTGAAAAAGAAAATAAAAAAGATGAGGAAATTATCGGGAATACTAAGGTTATTGAAGCCGTAAACACAATGCTTGCCCAATCCATCGATATGGGGGTCAGCGATATCCATTTTGAACCCCGGGAAAAAGATGTTCGGATTCGTTTTCGTGTGGATGGTACTCTTTTTGAAAATTATACCCTGCCCAAATCCTTTCAGGCATCGGTGGCTTCCCGATTAAAAGTGATGTGCAATATGGATATTTCAGAAACCCGGAAACCGCAGGATGGGCGTATTCGATTTAAAAAAGATAATAAACGAGTGAGTCTCCGTGTTTCAACTTATCCAACCTATTTCGGCGAAAAGATCGTTATGCGGCTTCTGGATAAAGAAAAAAGCATGGTTGACTTGAACAAACTGGGATTCTCGCCGGAAATTTTTCGTCGATGGTCTGAACTGATCCGCATGCCGAACGGTATCATCCTTGTTACCGGTCCTACAGGGAGCGGTAAAACCACGACCCTGTATTCAACCCTGAGAACCCTGAATACCGTATCAAAAAACATCATCACAGTGGAAGATCCCATCGAATATGAACTGGATAATATCAATCAGGGACAGGTTAATCCAAAGATTGGTGTGACATTTTCCTCATCCCTGAGGACAATTCTTCGTCAGGACCCGGACATTATCATGATAGGGGAGCTTAGAGATCAGGAAACAGTTGAGTTGGCAATCCGTTCTGCCCTCACCGGTCACCTTGTACTCAGTACCCTTCATACCAACGACGCCCCGTCGGCCGTAACACGTTTAATCGATATGGGTGTTGAAACGTACCTCATCGCATCAACCATCCGTGCGGTTGTTGCCCAACGTCTGATCCGTGTTTTATGTCCCCATTGCAAAGAACCCTTTAATCCGCCTGATCATGTGCTTGAAAGACTGGATATTCCCATAAACGGTAAGTATCATTTTCATAAACCGGTTGGATGCATACAGTGCAGAAACACAGGGTATCTGGGAAGATTTGGACTCTTTGAACTGATGGTCAATGACGAAAAATTATCTGAAATGATTATCAATGAAGCGTCTTTGGATCAATTAAGAAATTATGCGGTCAGCAAAGGAATGGTCCGTCTTATGCAGCAGGGTATTGATAAAGCAACAGAAGGAATAGTATCCATTGAAGAAGTGCTGGAAATTACATCCATGGTCTGATTTCCAC
>DKER01000151.1 GCA_002452555.1 Fidelibacterota bacterium UBA6817
TTTGTCATGGTTGATTGATGGTTTTATTTTATATTTAATATTATATGGGTATTATAAAATGACTATAAAGTCTTTCTTTGATCTATACGTTTGGCAGGTTTCTCATGATTTTGTTATTCATGTGTATAAAATTACACAAAACTATCCAGAGGACGAAATGTATGGACTGGTCTCTCAGTTCAGACGGGCAGCTGTTTCTATTCCTGCCAATATTGCTGAAGGATTTGGAAAGGGTTCAAATAAAGAGAAAATTCACTTTCTTACAATCAGTCATGGATCTCTTGAGGAATGCCGTTATTACGTCATTTTATCCAAAGATTTAGGGTACATCCAAAAAAACGAAGAGACAATTTTGATGGAAAAAATCATCCAAATAAGCAAAATGCTGTCTGCCTGTACAAAATCTCTTCAAATCAAACAGAATTGACGCCCCCTACCGGCTACTGGCTACCGGCTACTGGCTACTGGATTGGCTACCGGCTACTGGCTACCGGCTATTGGTCCATGATCAAGCTCAGGGCCGTGGTTAATTTCAGGACATTCTGATTGGCTGTCCGAAGGTCATTCGCCAGTTTGCACGCGATGTTTCTCATGATGATCACACCGATGTGGGGATGTTTTAAAACCAGTTTTTCAAGATCGCCGTTTTTAATAATACCGATAACACACGGTTTTTGGGCTTTGACATTTGCGCTTCGGGGGATTTGAGGCTGTATCAGACTCATTTCACCGATAAAGGGGTGGTTTTCATGGGTCAAACGGATGAAGGTCTTTTCCCGGGTGTCTCCGCCTCCTTCTGTCAGGGGATATGTCAATGCCTGGGATATCTCCACCTCACCCTCCAAAAGCAGGAACATGAAATCTCCCGTATTTCCTTCATGGATGATCTGTTCGTCCGTTTTATACTGACGGATCTGAATGATGGGGTAAAATGTTTTTATCTCATCCTGGGAGAGACCATTGAAAAAAGGATATTTGTCTAAGGCGTTAAAATAGTTGTTACTCATGGCATCACCGGATCAGTACGGCAAGATCATCTTCGGAGATTATATAATCATCATCAGGATTCAATTGGAGTCTGATCCTGTTTTTGTCTCCGAGAGAATGACCTGCCATTTTCAGTTTTCGTTCGATAAAAGCATCAAGCTGACTGGAATCTGCAGACAGAAAATCAGAAAATGACACATTCTTTTGTTCTCTCACAACGCCGATCAGCAATGCCTTTTCTGTTTGCCTGAAATGTTCCCATACCTCGCGGAATGTTTTTCCTGTCAGCGACCCCGGAATCTTCTTCCGGTACATGGATGGATTTTCTTTATGATTCAACAGCTGAAAATATGCCTGGGGAATTCCGGGCATCAAAACGGAAGAAGCCAGTATAAATCCGTTGTATTCATCCCTTACAATGACTTCATCTGCATTTGCCCTTTTTAAATGAGCCTTGTTTTCGCTGTGATGGATGAAGGCAATAACCGGTATTTTTGCTGATACGGATTTAATGGATAATGTCGCCAGGACTGTTTTTTCGTCCGGATCGCCCTGTTCATCTGTTTCATTCGGGATAATGATGACTGACCGTGCATCCTTAATGTTTGCCCTTTCCAGCACATACTCTTTTGTGTAGTCACCCCGGACATACTGAATGTCTACGTTCTTGTATTGATAAATGATGTTGTTCACGTCCTCTTCAGGGATATCATTGATCATGACCAGGGAAACGTGACCGTGTTCCTTAAAAAGCGATATGATGGATTCAATCAGATCCACGGCGTTCTCGTTCCAGCCGCATATTACAATGTGATCTGAACTCTTTATTTTTTCCAATCCTTTACCCTCCCTGATTTTTCTGGCAACAAATGCAGATGATATGGTGGCTGTAAGCATGGATACGATTGTAATTCCGCCGAACATAATGATTACGGCAACCAAGCGGGGCGTCCCGCTTCCCGGAACAATATCACCGTAACCCACGGTTGTTATGGTAACAAAAGCCCACCAGAGAGCATCCTGATATCTTTCAAAACTTTGCGGGTCAATAAGAAAAATGACCAGGGAACCGGCCAGAGGAACGGTCAATAAACCGATCAGTATGGGTATGTAGCGCTGGTGGGACAAAAATCGACGGATGTTTTTCCAAATGTTCATGCGTGTTTTATATTGATTTTGAGGAATTTACAGAATATTACGTTTAGATAATAAGCAATAATGTTTAAGCGGTTGAATTGGCATTACATATCATACATCCGGGTGGAATCCATGACAAATCGCCGTTTTTCATGATCTTCCAGTTCGCTCAGATTGGAAAAGATTTCCTTTATTTCCGGAATGTCCGAATTGGCGGCAATTTTTTTGTAGATGCGGATCAGACAGTCATCCAGCTGAATGGCTGTCCGGATGATATCTTCTACGGTAATATCTTCCATGATATCGATCATTTTTGCAAATTCATTCCGAAGGTCATCACACAGTGTATATTTAAACCAGGTATCCTTTACTTTGCCGGAGATGTTGGCTTCGATTCGGCTGATATTGGCTTCCAGCTGTTCCTCGTGGACCGTCAGGTATTCCAGCATCATCTTGATTCTGATCTGATCTGTTTTATCATTGAGCTTCTTGTAATATTCCGAGAGTTTGTGATGAAAATCTTTGGCATAGTTCAGCACATCCTGTGCCTGTTTAAAACTGATCATTGTATTTCCTCCTTTTGGGGCAGGGATGCTCCAAGCTTTTCAATTTCATGGATTTGTATGATACCCTGAATATGGGCATTCAATATGGAATTGATGACGGCCTTAGCCAATATGCTGACGTGGACCGGCGAAAATTTAGACGGGAATGTCCCGATCACCGGGACCCGGCTGCCCAAACGGGTTAATGCGGCGATCACTTCCGATCCTTTTCGGCCTTCACCGTAAACCAGTCCGGGACGCATGATGACAGCCCGGATTTTTTGCTCCAGCAGATAGGATTCAGCTTCTCTTTTTGCCGTGATATACCGTTTCAGAATGGGAGGAGCATCACTGGCGGAAATCATGACAAAAACCGGGACCTGAGCTGTGTACGCAGCGGATGCGGCAACAATCACGCTTTCTCCGTTCAACCGCTCAAACGTGATATTGTGATCCGGCTTCTCGCGAAGGATGCCGATGGTATGGATAACGGCATCCGCGCCTGTTAAATATCCCGTCCAGCGGTCTGTATTGAAAATATTCGCCGAAACCCAGTTTACACCCGACATCCAGGCTTCCTTATGATCCGGATATCCCCGCCGGGAAATGGAAATTACGTCAAATCCCTGTGAGACAGCGGTTTTGCAGATCTCCAGCCCGATGAAGCCATTACCTCCCGTAACCACTACTTTCATATGTGATCCTGTAACTTAGTAACTTATATATTAAAGATAAGATTTAACCTGTTTAATGGCAAGACTCACTTTTAAACGGCTGTCAAAAGCTCCCGGTCCTGAAAAAATTTTCCACCGTTTCAATACCGCAGGTTCGGACTGCTGCAAGGGGACCGTTATAAAGGATTTTCCTTTTGTCCAGATAGATGACTTTATCGGCAATGCGGTGAATGCTGGCCAATTCATGGCTTACAACAAGTATTGTCATGTTAAATTGTTCTTTTATGGTCAGGATGAGCTGATCCAGGGATGCGCTGGTTACCGGATCAAGGCCGGCTGACGGTTCGTCGCAGAACAGAATTTCCGGATCCAGGATAATTGCCCGTGCCAGGGCAGCCCGTTTTCTCATACCGCCTGACAGTTCTGAAGGGAGCAGATATTCCGCTTCGGACAAACCCACCCATTTGAGTTTAACCGCAACATTCCTGGCAATCAGATCAGGATCCATGCGGCTGTGCTGTTCAAGGGGAATGGCAACATTGTCCCTCACCGATACGGAATTCAGTAAAGCGCCATTCTGGAACAGCACGCCCATCCGCCGAAGCATGCGGTCATGTTTACTCTCATCGGCTCCGTCAAACGGTTCGCCGAAGATATGGATGCTCCCTGATGCCGGTTTGATCAAACCGGTTATTGTCTTAAGCAGGGTGGTTTTTCCGCATCCGCTTTCTCCCAGAATAACCGTGATTTCATTGGGGAATATATCAAGGTTGATGGTGTCCAAAACGGTTTTTTCCCCGAAACGAACAGTGATATCTTTTATGTTTATCAGCGGCTTGGACATGGTTTTACATATAAATAAGACTGAATAATGCGTTTAAAACAATCACGGCAAAAATGGAAGCAACCACGGAGGACGTTGTGACTTTTCCCACGCCTTCAGCGCCGCCTTCCGCCTTAAAGCCGTAAAAACTGGCAATGATCACGATGACCCATGCAAAAAAGACACTTTTACTGAGTCCGATCAATAAATCCTTCACCTCAAGAATACTCAGGGTTTCATTAAAATATGAGACATATGTGAGGTCCAGATAGGTCATGCCGATAATAAAACCGCCCAGAATTCCCAGGATAATGGAAATCATAACCAAAAGAGGCATACAGATTGTAATGGCCAGGAACTTGGGAACAACCACATAACGGATGGGATTCAGAGCCATCATTTTCAGGGCATCCAGCTCCTCCGTGACTTTCATGGTGGATATTTCCGCAGCGAAAGCTGAGCCGCTCCGTCCCGCAATAATGATTGCTGTCATCATGGGGCCCATTTCGCGAACCATAGAAATGGCGATCAGATCAGCCACATAGATTCCTGCCCCGTACTGGCGGAGTTGTGCTGCCGATTGAAGGGCGATGATCAGTCCCAGAACAATGGACAGCAATCCCACAATTCCCACTGCATTGCTGCCGATGTAGACGATTTGCTGGGCAATGGCGCCTTTCCTCCGTCCTTTTGAAATAAAAATACCGTAAAATGACCACAATATGATTTCGGATGTGAGGTAAAGGATATCAGTGACTGTATCCTTAAGCGTTAATGCAAAATTCCCCACGCTTTCAAAAAATCCCGGGTGTTTGGGAGGAAGGGGGATTTTTATGTCGCGGGAAGAAAAACGGTCAAGGGCTTTCTGAACCTTTTCAGAGGCATTTTTAAAGGGAATATCCGGAAAAACGTCACTGCTGAGCCAGTCCAGAAAAACCACGCCGCTGCTGTCAGTATATATTAACTCCTTTAAATCGACGGCCTGAACGGCTTTTTTTTTGTATCGGCGGACTTGTTTTTCCAGTTGGGGAACGGTTTGATGGGTCAGGTCGCCCACAATGCGGAGTTCGTCATTCTCAAAAATTAGTCGGGCAATTTGTTTAACCATTGGATATTTTTTCCTGACACGATCCGTTTACCGGGCAAAATAATTGATCCTTAGGAACAGGGCATGGCGATTCACGATATATTCTTTTCCTGTTTCATCCTGCTTGTTCCGCAATCTCAGGCGGTAATCAACGGATATATATTTGAATAATTTCAAATTCAGCACATTTTCCCATTCTATGGTAGCCATTTCATCACTCCGGAAAGGAAAGAGAAAATCAGCATTTGTATAGTACGTCAGATTAAGGGGAAGCTGAAAATTTCCGATCACCGAAACTTCCGCACCTCTTTTCTGCAGGGATTCCTGAGCTTTAAAAAGTTTGTATGTCACACTGTTTTCAGTTACTTCCTCTTCAGACAGGAGATGGACATTATTGTAATAATCCTGCCTTAATCCAAATCCGGCCCTCACATTCAGGTTCACTCGTCCTGTGTTGACCGCTCTGACGTTAATCCCCACACCTTCTTTCAGGGTCAGGGGCATGAAACCGGTTTTTGTCTTAACCTGTTTAACCCGCAAGCCCTCTTCAACGGTTAAACCGTCGAGATCTTTTTTTCTGTAATTAACCGGCGATGAAAAATAGGCATATTCATTCAACAGGTGCGTCTCTACATCGAAGCGTCCGTAAACCCCGGTATTTTTAAGAAAGTAAAGGATCAGCGTATTTCTGAAATATGTGTCGTCGTTGGATATTCTGAATCCCGTATCGGAGGCCCTGGTTGTTCCCAGTTCGATCAGGTTTCTCAGGGTATAATTCACCGGAAAGTTATCGTATGTGATTTTATTTTCAAATTGCGTATTGAAGACAAGCGTCGTTTCGTGTTCTGTCCGGATTTTTTCATTGGTGCTGTTGATGGATGCATTCCCGTAAAAAGCGCTGAGAAAATGCCAGTGACCGATGGTTCCCGCTTCTTCATCTTCTTCCAGGACCCCTGCACCGATAAGATTTCCCGGTGTTCCGTCCGGGTTTGTGGCAACCACGATGGTGATTTTCTGGAATTCCCCTTCATTCAGATAAACCGTTGTAAAATTGCTGTATGAGTTAAAGGGCTCGTTATTGATCGTAATTTTATATCGCCCCGGTTCAACCATCCAGATTTGCTGTTTTTCCCCGTATTCACGGCGGGCGGGAACGCCGATACCGTATGTCATTCCGTCCGCATCAAAAATTTCATAGGGGACTTTTACCACCTCCTGCCGTTCATCGATGATATTCACGATCAAACAGCTCCAGTCCGGCTGAACAATGGTTTTATACCGGGGATAGATCTGTACGTTTTCTTTGACATGGAGCTGACGTCTGCTGCCTGATCCGTATTCAAGAGTATATATTCCTGAAGGAAGGGAAACGGACTGGCCGGGAACGCCGTCATATTCGGAGCCGTCATTATTGTAAATTTTATAGGGCGGTTCATTATCAGCTTTGGAAATTGCCGGAAGGAGAAGCGCACCCATGCCTTCGCTTATCTCTTCATCAATTTCCTGAAGCAGGGAATCTCCGGGAAGTTCCGCGATTTCCGGTTCCGGTTCGGCTTCCTGTGTATAAAACCTGAGGACTTTAAAAAGGAATGCATCCGTTTCTTCCAGGATAATTTCATTGATCGTCTGAACGAACGTTTCGACTTTGTCATCCAGAATCTTTTGTTCACGGCTGACGTTATGTTCAACGAAACGGTTTCTGGCCTGTGATTCAGTGAATTGAAAATTCATGTTGATGGATGCGGTTTTGCCCTCGGCCCCTCTGTCATACAGCTCAATATTGTTGATTCTCACCGAAATCTCACTGTCCGGCCGCTGGTCCAGATATTCTCTCGAAACAAAGCGGAATAAATTGTATACACTGACTCTTTTGGTAATCAGTCCGGGCAGGAACTCAGTCGGACGCATTGCCCACAGGTCATTTACCGAATATGTAATGCGTGGACCGGAATGGCGGATCACGATTTCCCGCTGATTATAAATGGATGGAATTATTACATCATTGATCCTCACGGACATATCGAGAGGTTTGGTTTGAAACAGGTCCTTATTCTCCGTATGGGGGAAATATTCCATCACATAATAATTCTGGACTACAGCTTCACGCGTATAAGTGCAGGCATGCATTAAAGGAATAAGAAGAAGCAGAAAAAAATACTTTTTCATTGGTTGGCCCTGTGCTCTTATCGTTTTGTGCTTCGCAATAAAATGGACGGATCATCACTGATCTGCCGGGAGAACTGATTCAGAAAATCGGCGGCTTGTTTGATGGATTCCAATGAACTGATAACATCCTGGCGGGACCGGAGAACCATCAGATCCACACGGGTTATGGTATTATTCAAATTGGTAATTGCAGTGATGGCTTCATCCGAAATGCGTGCAAGATCTGCCCCGGACAGCTTCTCATTGATTTGGTTCAGCGTATTTGTTACACCGTCAGCCAAAGATTTGATATCGGTTGATGCAAGATTTTCGCTGAATATAACCGCATTACCTATGATCGTATCCAGTTTTTCCAGACTGGCGCGGGTGGAGGTTACCAACGCTGCCAGGGACAGGGTTGCCGAATCAATATGGGAAAACGTATTGAGAAGAGGCTGACGGTTTTCTTCGAGAAGATTCTCCGCCTGATAAAGGATATTCTTTGCTTTCAGCTGATTATCGTAAGCCGTAAAGGTAATCAGATTATTCAGGAGAATTTCAAACTTTTCCGCGATTTCTTCTGCTTTTCCCGTAATGTCATCCAGGTAGGATATTCCTGCATTGATCGTAGAACCGGGTTCCAGAAATTCCGATTCATTGCTTCCGCCGGTGAGTTCGATCTGTTTCAGACCCGTAATGCCGATGCTTACCAGCGTTGCCACCATATCTTCTTTGATGGGCGTTCCTTCCTTGACGCTGATCTGCACCCGAACCTGATTAATGTCATCCTTATCGATCGTAATATCGTCAACCTGGCCGATGGTAATACCGTAAAATTTCACAGAACTTCCGGTTTGCAAACCAATGACGGAAACATCCCTGTAGTTGATATAATACACATCTCTTTTTTGCATGAGTTGATTCCCGGCAATAATAACGAAAGAAACGATCAGCAGGGAAATGGAGAAAATCAGAAAAACGCCCAACCGGATTTTTTGTGCTTTGCTGGCCATCCTGAAATGTCCTGAGTTTACAGCTTAGATTTAAACATTTTTTTAAAAAACAGCCGGCACCTGATTTGTGTCATTATTGATAGAACCTCTATCAACCCGGCAATTCAACATTAATTGTACGTTAAGGTTTATCAGGGGGAAATGCGAGGAAAAACAGCGGTAAGTCCAGTAGCCAGTAGCCGGTAGCCGGTAGCCAGTAGTCAGTAGGGTGCGTCGATTTTGTTTCAGTTGATATAATTTGTTCTGGTTGACGGCACTTTTTCCATTAAGATGGTTTCAGCGTCAATGATGCTTTTTTTACAATTTTTAAGAGTTCAAAATCATGGGATTATGTGATTTCTGCATTTTTTTGGCGCCGGAGAGTGTTTTTATTTAAACCATACTGAATCGTTAATGTTGTTTGTAAGAATAGAAATAGGCTGAATGTCTGAACCAAATACGCATAACCTTCATGAAAAAATGTTCAATGTTATTTCATAAACCGGGAATACCAAACGATGAGAAAATGGACGAATGAAAACAAAAAAAGATAATTTTCATATCCCAATCCTTATATTACATGTAAAAAATTAACAATCCGCCAAAACACAAGACCAAACATGGACCCGTTGCAGTTTCAGTTGATATAATTTGTTCTGGTTGACGGCACTTTTTCCATTTAGATGGTTTCAGCGTCAATGATGCTTTTTTTACAATTTTTAAGAGTTCAAAATCATGGGATTATGTGATTTCTGCATTTTTTTGGCGCCGGAGAGTGTTTTTATTTAAACCATACTGAATCGTTAATGTTGTTTGTAAGAATAGAAATAGACTGAATGTCTGAACCAAATACGCATAACCTTCATGAAAAAATGTTCAATGTTATTTCATAAACCGGGAATACCAAACGATAAGAAAATGGACGAATGAAAATAAAAAAAGATATTTTTCATATCCCAATCCTTATATTACATGTAAAAAATTTAACAATCCGCCAAAACACATGACCAAACATGAACTCTCTCAACCAACCTACTGACTACCG
>DKER01000052.1 GCA_002452555.1 Fidelibacterota bacterium UBA6817
GTTCTATTGTGCACTTTTCTGGTTGCGGTAGTTGTCAAGTGGATATTACGGGGTGGCGGAGCCACCGGGGATGCGGACATAATCCTGGACTAAATAGTTTTAAGGAGGATGTCAAATGTATTCAAATGAAGACCGTATGAAGGTAATAAGGCTCTATATCGAATACGATTATAATGCTAGGGCAGTGATCCGTGAGTTGGGTTACCCATCTAGAAATCGGTTGGCTATATGGTACAAAGAATATCAAAAACAAAGGAACACAAGGGGACGGTTCTATTGNNTGTCTGGAAAAGTTTTGGCTGGTAGCTCCGGCTTTCAGCTTTTGTCTGTTTCCAATGAGTTGCGCCAGTTTCCAATCATTCAAAATCACTGAAGAATTTGAATTCTCCAACCAGTCCATCTTTTTTGTTCCTAAATTGCCGTCAGTGCCGACAGTCGTGACAGTCGAATTTTGTTGAAATGTTTCCGGGCTACAGTGCCAGTCGATCTGAAGTCAGAGCCAACCAATCCGGACGAGAGTGCCAATGGTTCCGGTGTCAGAATTGAAATACCAGTTGTCACCATTGTCGGGACTGTCGGGAAAAACGGATCAAAATTAAGTGGTCATCAAAAGTTTTTGTTGAAATGAAAAAATAGTTGCGCGTACGTACAGTACGTGTTATTATAGTTATGTAAGGAGGTTGGAATGAAAGACAAAGACTTACTCAAATTACTTGAGAAAAATGGATGGGTCGAAGAACGAATCAAAGGGAGCCATCATGTCATGAAAAAAGATGGTAAAACTGAGATCATCCCTGTTCATGGAAAAGACGTCCCAACTGGCTTACTAAAAACAATTCTCAAAAGGACAGGGCTGAAATAGCCTTGTCCCCAATACCAAGGAGGTAATTAAAATGTTAAGTGCATACCCAGCGATTTTTCATAAAGAAGATGGTGCCTATTGGGTAGAGTTTCCAGATCTTCCTGGTTGCCAGACTGTTGGCGAAAGTATTGGTGAAGTGATGGAAGAAGCCCAGGAAGCTTTAGGGTTGTATCTGGCATCATTAATCGAAGATGAAGAAGAGATTAATCCGGCTTCTGATATTAAAAGTATCGTTGCTGAAGATGATTCATTCACAAGTCTCGTCGCCTGTGATCTAACTCAATATGTAAGATCTGCTAAAGCTGTGAAAAAGACCTTAACCATCCCCGATTGGCTCAATAACATGGCTGAAAAGAACAGCATTAATTTTTCTCAAACACTACAAAAAGCACTTATGGAAAAACTGCACATTGCATAGATGTTCAATCTATTTAAAATGACTTTTTTAAGTTATTCCTTACCGATTTCTCTAAGAATCGTTCCAGATTTCCCCACAATCATCGGTTCCCTGAATCAAACCCCCATCTTAAATACATATTATAATTGTGAAGATCATTGGCTTAAGCAGTCAATGGTCTTTAATACTTTTTTGGAGGAACCAAGTATGGCAACATTGGAACAGAAAATCATTGATGAATTAAAACTGGCACTGGAATATCAGGAACCAACCGGAGACTATGCCCAATGGCTGATGGGTGTTAGTCTGCCCAGTGTGATTGAGCGAAAAAATGATCAGCTGGTAATTACTGCAAGAGTTGTGGTCAAAACCAGTGATTCCGAATATGTGGATGGGATGGACATTGCCTTTTCCCTGGATCCCATCATTGATCCCAACTACTATCAGAACAGCCCCGACTACCATGGTGGCAGTATTGAAGACAGTGTGAATTGTGAATTTCTTCAAGTTCCGGGGGATAGGGGATTGATAATAATATTAAAGCACCCTAGCGGACAAGGATTCTCTGAAATTTGAGAGGCTGTCTACTGGGGTGCTTTATTTTTATTTTAGTGGGGGCCAGTGAGCCAATTGTGGATGCTTGCCTTTGAGGAGTTCAAGTATTCATTGCTCTCTAATATAGGACGTTCGTGGTCAATGATTTGTCTGCCAATGTATTGCACGTAGTATTGAACAGCTATCTTCTTAGCCATATCAATACCCCAGTCGCAAACGAAACTACCAGCAAACTGGAGAAGTGCATCTTTTTTAAGTGTTTCCTCTACATCTGATTTAAGTAAATCAACAACAAAATATTCTTTTGGAACAGTTTTTGTGTATACATCAAACGAGGTGAAAATGTTTCGATATTCCGCATCTTGAGATATGCCCCGACGGTAAGGAAAATTGAGGATATCCTTTATGAAATCAAGCAAATACGTATAAAAACCGGCTTGACTGTAAGCGTGAAACAGCTTGTCCTTGAGGTAGACAGTTATCGCTTTTTCCTTTATACGTCGCTCATGATCAAATCTTTTAATGAGCTGACCCAAGTTGCTATAGCGCACTTGCTCCTCCATAGTTAATTCTACTCCAGCATCTATTTTTGCTTCTAAATCTGCGTATTGGGGTTTCACAGAATCAATACGCCTATCATTGAGAACGACAATAAAAGCGCCATTCTTCCCAGAAACGAACCACTTCATTATCTGGTTTTTAGTTTCGGTAGAAAATTCATCTGCTATGCAGTCGGAAGTGACATGGGGACGTTTCTATTGTCACATTAATAAAAATGTGATAGAATGTAGTGAAAAAGAATAAGAAGTGAGGTAAAAAATGGCGAGGCAGGCAAGAATAAAAAGTATGACAGGTATTTATCATGTGATGTTAAAGGGGATAGACAGCCGCAACATATTTATGGATGACGAGGACAAAATGTACTTTATGGAAAACCTGAAACGAGCAAAGGAAAGGGGAGAATTTAAACTTTATGCTTATTGTTTGATGGATAATCATGTCCACTTGCTCCTAAAGGAAGGCGAAGAGGTAGGCGTAAGCATTAAACGTATAACAGTTGGCTACGTAAGATTTCATAACCAAAAGTATGGAAGAGAGGGCCATTTATTTCAAAACCGATATAGTAGTGAAGCAGTGGAAGATGAACGTTATTTATTGACAGTTCTGCGTTATATTCATAATAATCCATTAAAGGCACATATGGTAACATCACAGTCTGAGTATAAATGGAGTAGCTATCAAAACTATCTTAACGCATATCATGGGATAACAGAATATGTTGATGCTGATTTAATGCAAAGCTATTTTAAACACGTTTCTGATTTCGAAAAGTTCTCGTGTGAGGTTAATCAGGATGATTGTCTTGATGCGAGTACTTTTGTAAAATATACTGACGACGGGATCAAGGCGATGGTTAAAGAGAATCAGCGATATTCCAGAATAATGAGCTTAAACAAGACAGAAAGAAATGAATGTATCCGGATAATATACAAGGAAACGGGTTGCAGCATTCGGCAATTGAGTAGGGTGCTGGGAATCGGAAAACGAATAATTGAAAACGCGATAAAAGAACAATAAGTGAGAATTTTATGGGTTCGCTAAAAATAAAATGAGGTGAGATTATGGAAGTCAAGGAGTATATTGAAACAATAGCAGATTGGCAGAACTGGAAAAAATTTTTAATGGGTCATTCAAAAGAAGAACTTGCTGAATTAATAATCAGCAGAATGTCAAGAGATTCAAGCTATTGTAGAGAAACATATCACAAGTTAGTGAAACGATCATTATCAGTCAAAGAGGCAATTGATGACTATGAAACTGAAGTTAATTATGAAATAAATAAAAGAATTCCGGATGTTAGCTTTTTAATGATTCTAAGCGATAAATTATTGGAGCGTGTAGAATGTGTAAATAATTTGCTGGATAAATTAAAATTATGTGTTACTGTCATTGTGAATCTTGATCGCGCAATTGAAAATGGAGCGGGATTTAGAAATGAAGACGAATTTGTGCTTATTGAAGTGATGGATACTTGTCGTGATTTGATGCTAGCGGCCATCAAAAAACATAGCAAAGATTTATCAACTGAGGAATTGAGCAAAGTATCGGAGTACTTAAAAACTGAATCTGTGAGATACTGTTCAATTGACAATGAAAACCGTATCGAAACAGCATTCGAGAAAGTGGTATCACTGACAGAAGGAAGAACCGGAATTACCAAGGATGGAGCGTATCTAAGAGGCGCAAGTTATTATAGAAATTTAAAATAGGGTGATATTGCGTCGGTTGGTTGAGTTACAAAGAATAGAGACGATTCGGGTTCTTCGGGACTCGGGTCGTCTTTTTTAATTATTTGAAGTGGCTGGAAAATCTCGAGGAATTTGTCTGGAAAATTTTCGGCTGGCGGCTGCGGTTTCCAGCTTTTGTCTGTTTCCAATCAGTTGCGCCAGTTTCTGCCCAGCCAAACTCACTGAAGAATTTGAATTCTCCAACCAGTCTATTTTTTTCTCCAAATTGCCGTCAGTGCCGGCAGTTGTGTCAGGCGAATTTAAGTTGTGATCGTTCCGGACTCCAGAGCCAATCGATCTGACGAAAGCGCCATTCAATCCAGACAGGAGTGCCAGTCGATCCGATGTCAGTGCCAACCAATCCGGACTACAGTGCCAGTCGATCTGATGTCAGAGCCACCCAATTCGGACATGGTACCAATAGTTTCGGTGTCAGATTCCAATGATAGTTGTCACCATTGTCGGGACTGTCGGGAAAAAGGATCAAACTAATGTGGCCATAACTGATTTTTCAGAAAATCGTTCCATATTTCCCCACAATCATCGGTTCCCTGAATCAAACCAACACTTCAAATACATATTATTACTTTGATGGTTGTGTCGAAAAATAGAAATAACCAAAATATGTTGCAATGTTATAACTTAAGAGTTATAATTAAGTCATGATTGAAAGGTAATAAACGTGTATGTACAAAATAGAATTTTATTGTGACAAAAATGGTAAAGAGCCAGTGTTGCAGTATTTAGAAGAATTAGCAAGCAAAAATGACAAGGATAGCCGGATTAAACTGAATAAAATCAGAGACTACATGAAGATACTAAAAGAACATGGAACAAGAGCTGGTGAGCCTTATGTCAAACACATAGAGGGTGAAATTTGGGAATTAAGACCATTAAGGGATCGCATTTTATTTATTGGTTGGGATGGAAATCGCTTTATTCTCCTACATTATTTCATGAAGAAGACACAGAAAACACCTAAACGAGAAATTGAACAAGCGAAACGGAATATGAAAGATTTTGTTGAAAGGAGTATTGAAAATGAGTAAAACAAAAGTAAGTCCCATTGGATCAAGCTGGGATGAATTTGAGAAAAGAACATTCACCCCGGAAGAAATAATGGAATCTGATTTGAGAGTAGCATTAATAAGCGAATTAATTCGCGCCAGAAATGATCAGGGAATCACTCAAAAGCAGTTGGAAGAAGCCAGTGGTGTTAAGCAACCCGTCATTGCCCGAATGGAAAAAGGCACAACTGATCCCCAATTAATGACCATTTTAAAAATACTAAGACCACTTGGCAAAACTCTGGCCATTGTGCCAATTGAAGAAAAACACCCTCGAAACATTCATTTGAGAACATTTAAAAAAGGCAGCACATTCAGGCAAAAACCCATGAGATAAGTAGATTTAGTGAGATTCTGAATCAACCCAACACTTCAAATACATATTATAACACAAGGGGACGGTTCTATTGTGCACTTTTCTGGCTGAAAAATACTGAGGAATCTGTCTGGAAAAGTTTTGGCTGGTAGGTAAGCGATCAATAACAAGCGTAATACAAGGGGACGGTTCTATTGTGCACTTTGCTGGTTGAAAAAGTTTGACCGATCTGTCTGGAAAAGATTTCGCTGGTGGCTGCGGTTTCCAGCTTTTGTCTGTTTCCAATGAGTTGCGCCAATTTCTGCCTTGCTAAACTCACTGAAGAATTTGAATTCTCCAACCAGTCCCATCTTTTTTGTCCCTAAATTGCCGTCAGTGCCGAGATTGCATTAGCTATATCCAGCATCAATTTTAATAGCATTTTAAAGGGAAATCGGTTATAATAACATCAATATCAAAGTAGGTGAACGAATGAAAGAGACTGAAACAAAAAAGCCTGAGACAAAAGTACAGAATCCCCATGACAAGTTTTTCAAAGATACGTTCTCGAACCCCTTAGTGACAAGAGATTTCATTGAGAACTACCTGCCAGAATCGATTTTAAAAATGGTTGATTTGAATGAATTGGAAATTCAGAATGGTAGCCACGTTGATGCAGAACTTAGTGAGTTATTCTCAGACCTGTTGTTCAGGACAAAAATTAATCAGCGGGACGGCTATCTTTATTTTCTGTTTGAACACAAGAGTTATCCTGACAGAATGGTGGCATTGCAGCTACTGACGTATATGGTACGCATCTGGAACCGGAACGTAAATAAGAAACTGGATACACATATTCCGATGATTATTCCGATGGTGGTTTGCCATGGGGAGACAAAATGGAAAATCAGTCCCATGTTCAGTGATTTGATTCTGGATTTTGACATCTTACCGGAAGAAGTCAAACAAATGATCCCCAATTACCGCTACCAGCTCTATGATTTATCCCAGTTTTCGGATGAAGATATCAAAGGAAATGCGGAACTGATGATTGCACTGTCAGTTGCCAGGGATATTTTCAAAAAAAGCGGTGAGGAATTTCTGGAAACGATTTTCAAAGCAGCCAGAGCATTAGAAGAGTTGGATGAAAAGAAGACGGGTCTTCAGTATTTTGAAACATGTATGCGCTATATTCTAACATCTGGTCCAAAGCTTACAAAGGAGCAATTGACAACGGTTATTAAAGAATTGGCAGTAACCTACAAGGAAGGAAGTGAAGTAACCATGACATTGGCGGAAGTTTTAAGAGAAGAAGGATTTGAAGAAGGCATTGAAAAAGGTGAAATCAAAACATTAATCAAAATGGCAATTAAATTATTGACTCAAAAATTTGGTGTCATGCCTGCTGAGTATTCTGAAGCGATCACTAAATTGAATTCAACAAATTTAGAGACATTGATTGAGGGGATTAAGGATTTCGAAAGTTTAAAAGATGTCAAAAAGTTTTTAGACCTTTGATGCTTGCAGGATCTCCAAGAATTTTGTCCCCTAATTGCCGTCACTTCCGACAGTGCCGAACACAAGGGGACGGTTCTATTGTGCACTTTTCTGGCTGAAAAATACTGAGGAATCTGTCTGGAAAAGATTTTGCTGGTGGCTGCAGTTTCCAGCTTTTGTCTGTTTCCAATCAGTTGCACCAGTTTCTGCCCAGCTAAATTTACTGAAGAATTTGAATTCTCCAACCAGTCCATCTTTTTTGTCCCAAAATTGCCGTCAGTGCTGACAGTCGTGACAGTCAAATTTCGTTGAAATGATTCCGGGCTGCAATGCCAGTCGATCTGAAGTCAGAGCCACCTAATCCGGACAGCAGTGCCAGTCGATCTGACGACAGAGCCAGCTAATCCGGACGAGAGTGCCAATGGTTTCGGAGTCAGTATATGAAATACCAGTTGTCACCATTGTCAGGACTGTCGGGAAAAACGGATTAAATTAAATGACAATCACCGATT
>DKER01000166.1:0-5617 GCA_002452555.1 Fidelibacterota bacterium UBA6817
GGGGTCTGGCACGTTCATGACCGGCACGAAACCATCCCATGGGATATTCACCTGATTAAAGTTTATCTTAAAGAACCCTCTGTATCCATTGAAACCATTAAAGCAAACGACCAATTGAGGGCCCTGGAAAAAACATCCTCCATGTCCGGCAGATACGGGAAAACTGTTATGGCTGCTGTTAACGCTGATTTTTTTCAGGCTGACGGAATGCCTGTTGGGGCTCAAATTATTAATAAGGAATTGCTAAAAGACCCGGTGGATCGTTCTGTTTTCGGGATAACAAAAGACAAAACACCGTTTATTGATATCGTAAAACTGGATGCTTATTTATTAACGTCTGATAATATCCGATATGAAATTAAAGGCATTAACACGCCGCGTGATAAGGATGAACTTGTATTGTTTACGTCCAGAATCGGTCTCGATTCACCGGCTAATCGCTGGGGAACAGAGATTACAGCACGTTATATTGATCCTCCGGTGAACAATGATTTTTTTCGTATGGTAATACTAAAAAAAACAGGGATTTTGGGACCGCTGCAAAAACCAACAGCCATCCCGGAAAACGGACTTGTTCTGTCTGCCCACGGTAAGGCAAAGCGGTTTCTTGATACCCGGGTTGAAGAAAAAGACACACTCAGGATCATGATAGATATTCCACAAGTTAATGAAACAATTCAAACACTTGTGGGAGGAATCCCGCGGATTATCAGAAACGGACAGATCTCTATTGAACACATGAAAGAAAATCTTTATGAAGAGTTTAGAACGACCCGTCATCCCCGAACAGCCATCGGTTTTAATAAGGAAAAAGATACGTTATACATAATAACTGTAGACGGTCGTCAGCCGCATCACAGTGTTGGAATGTCTCTTGACGAGCTGGCGGAATACATGTCTGCACTGGGTGTATATCAGGCTTTGAACCTTGACGGCGGCGGTTCTACAACCATGGTCATTAAGGGAAAAGTTGCCAACAAACCGTCAGATTCAACGGGTGAACGTTCCGTAACGAATGCTTTACTTGTTGTTTCAGAGAATTAGAACAAATTCAGAGCCAAACCAATAAAAGCCGGTCCATTTATCAGGGCATGTATACCAATACCAACCCATGTGTTCCTGCGAAAATATGTAAAGAGGGGAACAATGATCAAGGTAGGAATCATGAGAACCATCAGGTCAAAGCCAAATGCAGAATGAAAGAAAAACCATAGACATGCATTCAGAATCCATCCGGATTTTCCAAAGGCCGTAACCTGGCGAGGCAAAATATATCCTCTCCACAATATTTCCTCACCAAAAATATTTACAATAAAAAGAGGGATCCAATACAGCAGTTTCCATCTTTCTCCAACGGAAAACCCGGAAAATTCCATAAAAGACGGATGGAGTGTAAGCGGCATACCGACTTTATCAGTGCCAAGAATGATCAGCCACATGAAAAATCCCGATAAGGCGGTTCCCAATAGGATATAGAACAAATCCATAATTCTAAAACCGGCTAGTCTGAGTCTGAGAAAGAACGCATGCATGGATTCACAGAACCCGTCTTTGCAGGTTTTATAAACGGTCAGAATAATCATAGGAAGAAAAACGCCTGCACCGCCCAGAATAAACCACCCAAAAATAGTCTCAATACCTGCATATTTTTCCAGTGTCGGGATTCCCCAGCGGGTCAGAATCCAGAGCAAAAAACCGAATCCGCCAAAATAGACTATAGATTTACCCACATTTAATGAACGAATGAACTTTTCCATGAATAATCCTTATCTTTACGCATGGGAAATTACTGAAATCTCAAATGAAATGAAATCGTTCAGGTTTTTTCACAAAAAATTCATTCAAAATAGGAGGTGCATACTTGGAGCAATTTTCATTTATGACACAAATCAAAACACATGAGACGGATTACCGGTTGTCTTTAAAATCATCGGCGCTTCTTCAAATTTTTCAGGATGCTGCTGTTAATCATGCTCAATCTTTGAATGTTGGTTATTATGACATGAAGAAACACAATCTGTTCTGGGTTATAACCCGCTTTCATATTATTATCGACCGAATGCCACAATATGATGAAACCATTCGTGTAGTCACCTGGCCAAAGGCTGTAAAACATGATATCAAAAACACACCCAGAACAAGACATGAAAAGAAGAAAGACGATTTTGTTTTTTTAAGAGATTTCCTGATTAAAAGTTCAAATGAGGAAGCCTTAATCAGGGCAACATCATCTTGGGTAATTCTCGATTTTACAACAAAGAAAATCCAGGCATCATCAAAACTGCCTGTTGAATTACCGCAAAATAATGCATTAAACGCCATATCGGTCGAACCTCGAAAAATTCCTGAAAGCGAATATCCAACGTTAATTTATCGCAAACAAGTGGGATACAGCGATATTGATTTGAACCTGCACGTAAATAATACCCGTTATGCTGATTGGATAATGGATGTTTTCGCACATGATTATCTTGATAAAAACACATTAAAAACACTTGAAATCAACTATATCCGGGAAGTCTTCTGGGATGATAAAATAGACCTTTTCAGATGCGAGGGGGAAAAAGAGAATTCTTTTATTGTAGAAGGAATTGAACAGAGAACCGGAAAAGCTGCATTCCGTGCATATCTGGAATTTTAAATCATTGTTATGAAAACGGTTTGACCGGATTGAAATAAATGTAAAATCAGAATTTATTCCGGATAAAACTAAACAGGGGCTGACGATATCAGCCCCTGTTTGTTGGGGTTGGGGGATGGGAAATCTAATTTTTTTCGCGTTTTACATAGGTTGTATGCAGAAGTTCGTGTGATTTATGTCCCAACGGTTTTTCCAGAAAATCATCATAAATAGCTTTGATTTCAGGATTTTCATGAGATTTTCTTAACTGCATCTTCTCATCTTCATCGTAAATCGCAGCTGTTCTTTTCAGGCGGATTTGATCCGTAGTGGGAATGGGCTGACCGCCGCCGCCGATACATCCGCCGGGACAAGCCATTATTTCAATAAAATGGTAGGGTGATTCACCTTTTTCCAGTTGATTCATGATTTTCCGGGCATTGGTCAATCCATGTCCGATAGCAACCCGGAGTTCAGCCCCTTCAAGGAAATTATATTTATTCAAGGTTCCTTCAATTTTCACTGTGGCTTCTTTCACGCCGTCAAGACCTCTGACCGGTGTAACTCTCAGGTTTTCAAACGGAATTTCTTTTCCGGTAACCACTTCATAGGCAGTGCGAAGTGCAGCTTCCATAACACCGCCGGTTGCTCCGAAAATTGCACCGGCTCCGGTTGATTTCCCTAAAATGGAATCATATTCACCATCTTCCAAATTCTGAAAATTAATACCGGCCTGACGAAGCATAAGTCCCAATTCACGCGTCGTAAGAACATAATCCACATCACGCAAGCCGCTTGCCATCATTTCCGGCCGTGTTGCCTCGAACTTTTTAGCTGTACAAGGCATAATGGAAACAACAACCATATCCTTTGGGTCCACGCCAATTTTTTCAGCGTAGTACGTTTTTGCCAGAGGGCCGAACATTTGCTGAGGTGATTTACAGGTGGATAGATGTTCCAGATGATCGCTGAATTCATGTTCCACATATTTAATCCAGCCTGGGGAGCAGGATGTAATCATGGGAAGGGACACATCTTCTTTGTCACGAAGGGCTTTGGTCAATCGATGAATCAGCTCGTGGCCTTCTTCAATAATGGTCAGGTCTGCAGTAAAATCCGTATCCAAAACACTGTCAAACCCAAGGCGGCGAAGAGCCGTGACCAGTTTCTGGGTTACGCGTTGTCCCGGTTCCATGCCGACCTCTTCACCAATTGATACACGAATAGCCGGAGCTGTTTGAACCACGACATGTTTTGTCGGATCATAGATCGCATCCCAAACATCCTCAACATAATTTCGCTCAGTCAGCGAACCGGTCGGGCAGTGCGTCACACACTGACCGCAGTTTGTACAGACGACATAGGCAAGTGCTTTATCCCAAAAAGTCGTTATTTTCATATCAGCACCTTTATGAGCCACGCAAAGAGCACTGACGGATTGCAATTCGGTACAGGCTCTGACACAACGTTGACAGCGGATACATTTACTGTCGTCTTTCTGTATGGCCGGAGACGAAATATCTACCTGATCGGCTTTGTGCAGATCAATAAAAACGCCTTGATCAATCCGGTATTCATTTGCAAGAGCTTGCAGTTCACAGCTGCCATTACGGTAACATCTTAGGCAATCCCCCCGGTGTTCACTGAGAAGAAGTTCAATAACATGTTTCCGGGCTGTTCGAACAAGCCGGCTGTTTGTATAGATTTCCATATTTTCTGCTACGGGTGTAGCACAGGAAGCCTGAAGAGTTCTGGAGCCCTTAACTTCAACCATACAAACCCGGCAGTTTCCGGCAACACACAGGTCTTCATGATGGCATAAAGTGGGAATATCAATACTAAGCATTTTAGCCGCATCAAGAATTGAGGTGTTTTCCGGAATACTAACCGGTTGACTATCTATCATTACATTGATCATTTTTAAATCATTTGTGCTCATGGTTACCTCCGGTCTTAATAAATGATTTCTTCGCGAAAGTTTTCAACAATTGAGGTGAACGGATTGGCAACACTCTGACCCAGTCCGCATTTTGATGCAACCCGCATGGACTTGGCAAGTTTTACCAGTTCATCCAAATACGTAGCCGGGCGTTTTTTATGTTTGATCGCCTGTATTCCTTTCAACAACTGCTGGCATCCCACCCGGCATGGGGTACACTGACCGCAGGATTCTTCTTCCATAAATTCCATATAATTCATAAGAATATGATACATTGAGCGTGTGCTGTTAAAAAGCATCATCGAGCCGCCGGTCGGAACGCCTTCAAACCCGATAATTGTTTCTTTAAAGTTCTTGCGTGGAACACAAAAGCCTGATGCCCCGCCAACCTGGACAGCTTTTGTATCTCCATCTCCGAACAAGTCAACAAATTCCTGAATTGTCATTCCCAGTTCAAGCTCATAAATCCCTTCGACATCCGCATCACCGGAAACGGAGAAAACTTTTGAACCGGCAGAGATTTCTGTTCCGAATGTTTTGAATTTTTCGCCTTCATTCAAAACAATCATAGCACAGTAAACCAGTGTTTCAACATTGTTGATGACCGTCGGTTTACCCAGATATCCTTCCACAACAGGGTAAGGCGGCTTATTTCTGGCTTCACCTCTTTTCCCTTCCATGGATTCAATCAGAGCCGTTTCCTCGCCGCAAATATAGGCACCGCTGCCACTTCGTAAATAAAGGGTAAAATTGAGTCCCAGTTTTTTCATATCCAGATTGAAAACATTCATCTTCGTAGTCAAAAGTGGAACAAGATAATTGTATTCACCGCGAAGATAAATATACCCTTCACTTGCTCCGATAACTTTTGCACAGATCGCCATTCCGGTAAAAACCTTATCTGCCTGATCTTCCAGGATTTTCCGATCCTTGAATGTACCCGGTTCGCCTTCATCTGCATTACAAATCACATATTTGACATCACTGTCCTGTTTGGCGGCCAGATTCCACTTAAGATAGGTTGGGAAACCGGCTCCGCCCCGGCCTTTCAGTCCGGA
>DKER01000166.1:5642-6673 GCA_002452555.1 Fidelibacterota bacterium UBA6817
TCAAAAATCAGATTAACCCGTTCCTGATGGGCGTTTATCCTGGCCAGTTTTTCATCACGTGTCATGACCATGATCGTCTCCTTACTTGTATTCTTCTAAAGCCTGAACGGCTTTTTCAGGGGTTAATTCAGTATAAACCTTATCATTGATCAGCATAGCCGGTCCCTTATGGCACCAACCAATACAATTGGCTTCCAGAAGACTGAATTTGCGATCAGGAGTCGTTTCCCCCATATTTATTCCAAGCGTCTCCTCAATAGCCGAAACAATTGAATCCTTTCCCTTCATAAAACAGGTAATAGTCTTACATATTCGGATAATATTCTTTCCTTTGGGTTGCATATCCATAAAAGAATAAAAAGAAGCTACCCCGTATACATCTGCAGAGGAAAGATCCATTTCTTTGGCAATATCTCTTAGCTGATCTTCAGACAGATAATTATGTTCTCTTCTTACCATCTGAAGAACAGGAAGCAGGTTTTCCCGGTTTCGGCCGTATGTTTTAACGGCTTTCCGGACAATATTTTCCGAGCCTTGCATCATTAGTCCATCCCTTTCTTCGCTTTATTTAACACGTTATTAAGCATTTCATTAATCGTGAGAGAATGTATAATTCCCTATGAAATTACCCAAGAAATAATCCTTTTTTTCTCGATTAAAAACCTTAAATCGTGATTTTTTTCTCGTTTTAATTTTTTTGTTGAGAATGCGTCTCATGTTTCGATAAGGGAGAGTCTTTGAATTGTTCAGAACCTGAAAAATCCAGCAGTTCATGTTTAATCATATAGTGTACAGCAGATAATATCAGGGCACTTCCAATGCCAGATCCCATTCAAACCCGGTCATAGACACACCCAGCGCAGCACCGGCAGCCGGCGGATGTTTCGTATCGGTAGCCAGCATGAAAAAAATTGTACAACCAACAGCTGATGAATAAATGAGTGCTTTTAAAATAATATTTTCAAAAGGAAGGGTGCCGAATAAAGAACCAAAAAAAAGTCCTGCCGTATAGCTGATAATGACGGCCTTTG
>DKER01000210.1 GCA_002452555.1 Fidelibacterota bacterium UBA6817
CATCTGCATTCTGTTTATATTTTATCTGAACAGGTACCGGGGATCGGTTCTTTAAATACAACGGGACCGTATCTGTGACCAGTGAATCGGCCAATGTCAGCGTAAAGGGAGCAAAAACCCTATAGTGAACCGGAAAATTGAAGGGGATTTCCCAATCATCTGTCCGGACTGCCCATTCCAGCATAAAATACCCGTAATGATCCGTCGTGGGAAGAGGTATCCGCGGAACTACCCGAACCGAATATGTCTGATCAGAAAGAGAAACAGCCGGCGTTCTTATCTGCCAGCCGCTGCTTTCATACCGGGACCGTATTCGGATAGCGTCTGCAGGTTGAGTAGCATTGATACGAAAATTTATCTGGTACGGGCTATTATTGACTATGTCAGTCATATATGGTTCCATTTCGATGGATATTCCAGCTTTTCTCAGGGATACTGCCTGAAAAAGTGAGCGGATTTTTTCTCGTTGAAAAGAGAAGTTACTCTTCCAGAAGGCGTCATCTTCCAGATAATTCAAACAGTCATCACGGGTTAGGGCTTCATCAAAAGGAATTTGGGCAGCAATGACATTCCGGCACAGTTCGATTGCATGTTTTTCTGTCTGTTCAATATCATCACTGATCATTAGGGATCTTGCACCTTCCAGGAGAACCATAACATATTCCGCTGAACACCAGGTTAGGGGTGATGCTTCACTGATTTTTTCGTCATCTTCAGGATAGTGGACGCGCTCAGGAATTAATCCGTATATATTGCTGTTACGCTCAAACCACTCCTTTAACATCATGTAACGGTCCTTCCGGTGTTTTGCAGCATAATACTGTGCCAATGCCCCGGTAGTAAACCCGAACATATCATCACCGTAGCCTTCTCCGCCAAAATATTGGATCCCGTTGCTGGTTTTTCTGCAATAGTTCCACCAATATTCCGTACTGAGCTGAAAACGCAAATGGTCGTCAAAGCCCCAAATCCATCCGAAAGCTGACGATGTATTCCAGTTAAACTGATTATTTCTCAAATCATTATATGTTTTTTGTTCAGAATCCCACAACAATACAAGCCCTTTATCCATGCGCTCTCCGGCAGCACTCCACCGCCGCGCGAGTTGTTTATCATTTCTCCACTGAGCAATAAACGATGCCTGCTTTAGGGCTGCAGAAAGACTCATATTCGTTGAGGGAAGATAAGCCGGCCATTCAACAATACCGCCTTCTTCCACCAGGCCTTTTTCATCCATATGCAGTTCTACAAATGTCATCAGATCTTTTATCAGGTTATAACTGCCGATCCATGTCCTGTTTTTTAAAAAATAGTGATAAATAAGTGATGTGTAATATCCATTGCTGTCCCATTCGGGAACATCAAAACGGGCACCTGAACCTCCGTCTGTTGCCCTGCCGTAGGCATCATACCGGGCATACCATTCTCCGGGGAATTTCATAGGAACCCGGGACCAGAAATCAACAATTTGTTTCACGTCTTCATAATGACCGGTTTCCAGGAACATTCGGGCAGTCATAAAAGCATCCCGGGGATAAAGCTGGGGCAGACCGTTTGTTACAAATTGTCCCGTAATATCGGCAGGAACAGCGCCATTCAGATTCAGTGCTTTAACAGAAACAATATTCGCTCTGAACCGGAGAGAATCCTCCGGATTAATAAAGTGCGGTTCAAAGCCGGATGCAAGCCATTTATCCCACCCGGTTTGGGCTGTTTGCCGAAGATTGACAACAGAAAGGGAATCCCACAAATTTTCACTTTCCAATTGATTTTCCGAAATAACGATTAGCACGGTAAAGGTTTTGGCTTCAGATGGTGACAGACTCATGCGCCTGGAAAACATTCCGTCGGCAATATCATCAGCCGTTCCATCAATAAAACCGGCAGTAAATACATATTCATCTACCAGAAACTGGACTTTTTTATTGCCGTAATCAGCAGCGCTGGGCCTTGCAAATTCAAACTTCGGTTCAATATTAAATGAGACTTTATGTCTGGAAGTGTTGACTGTACGGCCTTCCCACACAATGACCCGTTTATCCGGATCGGGCAGGACAAACAGACGGGTTAGAAAATCAACCGGACCGGCTTTCCAATACGTCGTTTCTGCGAAATACGGATCACTGGATGATGACTGCCATTTGCTTTCAGGCAAGCCGGACAATTCAAGCCGTATAGAATTTACGAAATTTCGGGTATAATCCCGAATATACAGCGTCTGAATTCCTGAAGGCTGCTTTTCATCTCGCGGTTTTCCGGAAGCTGATAAACAAAAGGTCCCGTTCCCAAGGATTTTCGATCCGGGATGAGGGCCCAGCTCTTCAATCCCTTCAATTTCACTCAATTCACGCGAACAGCTGCCAAAGAATAAAACCAGAATAAGAAGTATGACTGTAAAATATTTCATGAATGGAATCCAATCCTAATTTTCAAATCATTTGCGGGACTGTTTTTTCGTTTTAAGCTGTCTGAAAAGTTCGTTTAATGACCCTGTTAAAACCTGCCTTATCTCTGCTTTAAATCCCATGGCCATTAAACCGATCATAATCAATCCCCCTGCGAGATCAACATAAATATTCTCTGAAAATGTCAAAATTGCTGCATATATAATAATACCGGTTATTTGTATGCTCAATTTTTTCAATTGATAATTCACGGGGTAATACCGTTGAGAAAAAAATGTTCTTAAGATAAAAAACAGGACATAAGAAAGTCCGGTTGAAATGGCAGCACCCCGGGCACCCAGGACAGGGACCAGCAGAATATTCCCGCTGATATTCACAACCGAGGCAATCAGGGCAATAACTAAATGCCAGATCGTTTTCTTCGCAAAAGCGATGCCTTTAACCGTTGTTTCGGAAATGGTGTAGAAAACAGGAATAAACATAAGAAACGGAAGGATCATCAACGCTTCCCGGTATTCAGGTCCCAGCAGATACACAATTACATGGCGAAACATCATTGACAACAATCCGACAGACAGCATAAACAAGGCAACCAAACGGTGAATTTTTGAAAAGAAGGCTTTATCCTCCGGATTTTTCTCATACCGGTCGAATGAAACCGGGACCCAAAATGTTGTAAAAGCTGTTTCAAGAACAACAGCAAGTCCAACGATACGAATAGCTCCGGCATAAATTCCCAATTCCTCAAAACCGGCAAATTCTTTTATGGCAATTCTGTCAAAGGACTGAAATAACCAATAAACAATATTTGTCATGACAAGGGGGGCGCTGTAACGCAGAATATCCTTTTTGCTGTTAACCGGATCCCCTGAATGCGGATCGACTTTTCCAAACCAAAATTTTCTTTCCTTGATAATACCTGACACTGCAGCAACAAATAAACCGAAAACAACAGCAAGCATAAGCGGAAGAATATCACTTGTCATAAAAAGTATGAGAAAAATGAAAAAGAGGAAGTTTGTGACTTTATTCAACACCTGAACCGTTGAATACCAGCCGCCCTTCTGCTGCATTCTGAGAACCATCAGGGCATACTTAAACAGAAAGTTTGATGCTACTGCAATGATGAGAAGAATAATATATAAGGGTCTAATTGCATCAAATATAAACAGTGAGATCCGATCCCTGAAAAAAAGCATTCCCAGACAAACCGGAATAAAAAACAGCATGACAATTGTAATGGATGATCTGAAAAGTTTGATGCGGTTGGACGGATTCTCTTCATAAAAAAAACGAATAAAACTCTGATCTGTCCCAAACATAACAGCAAGAGTCATAACATTCATCACTAAAAAAAACATTGAGAAAACACCCAATTCATTCGGGCTCACCAGGCGGGTAATAACCGGTGTGCTAACCAATCCTACAAGGATTGTCATCCAGGTCCCGACAGAAAACGAAAAAAATGTATTCATGAGCTTCCGGTTATCATGACTCATGTTTGGATTTGCTCTCCCCTTATAACCTGTTCATTGTTTTCAGAGCTTTATATTTGACCGCGTACATACGTACAGCGTTTAAAATATTATCCTGTTTTCTGAACAGATCGCGATATGTTTTGAAGGTTTCTTTGCCGGTCAATACATATAACCAGTGTAGTTGTGTGGCATGTAAACGCTGATATCCTACGGTTGCAGGATCAATGACAGGATACCAATCTGCCCTGCACAAATTATATTTTGACCAGAAACCCATATTATAATTTGGAAGAATATTCTCCAGAGTTTGTATTCCATCATCAAACAATTTACGGGCCAGGACATTTCCGGGGAAAACCCGGATAAAATCATACAGGCCGCAAAGAGAAAATATCATACCATTAAGCACCAGCGTCGGGACAGATGCGGTATACTCTTCATAAAAGGGACCCCATTCGGTGTAACTTGTTACACCGCCCTGATCCACAGGCACTGTAAAGGGTATCAAGGCTTTTTCTGCCAGTTGATAATACTCTTTTTTACCGCTTAACTGTCCTGCTCTCAGTAAAATTGAGATCCCCCGGCTTTGTGAAAAAGCCGATTGCCACGGACCGGGGTTTCTATATGCCGGCAACGATACGTCGGTTAACCACCTGGCGCCTGTTGTTGTATTTAATTCGGCATTCTTGTAAAACCATTCTCCAAATTTTAGAAACCGTGCTTTATCCTTATCCAACCCGGTTTGAAGAAATGTATGATAGACAGCAAGGCCCATTTGTCCTATTGAGATCGGAAAATAGACGTAATCCTTATCGGTAACATCAATATAGGTTTTATTCAGGGGAATTCCGTCATCATCAAAACGGCTGATCAGTTTTTGATCTTTTCCGGCTGCAATTCTCCTTTCTTGAAAGTTAAAATAATAATAGCCTAGTTGTGAAGAATGAAGATCTTTCGACAATTCAAAGGCTTGTCTGGGTCTTTTCAGATCGGTAAAGAATTTTTCTGCCATGAAAAGGATGTTTTTAATATTCACGCCAATTCGTCCAGATATTCAGCTAATGTTTGTGTCATCATCTCACGACTGTATTTGTAAACTGTATCAGGTAAAACCGTATGTTTTTGTTCCTTTTTTTCGAGGAACTTTGAATAATACAATTCCAGGACAGGTCCGGGATCTTTCCGGTAATCTATCATCTGACCTGTTTTTGTTTCATTCAAAATGGCTGCCGCATCGCCATTTTCCGGGCCAAGTCCCAGAACAGGATTTCCTGAAGCAATATATTCAAAGAGTTTCCCCGTGATAATCCCTTCATTTTTCGGCGTGTCGGGTATGAGCAGTAAAAGAAGATCGGCATTTATCATTTCCTGAATGACATCCCTGTGTTCCAGATAACCTAAAAATGTGCAATAGTCCTTTAATGCCATGGTATCCAGAATATTCTGAATGTCAGGATGAATACTCCCGGCGATTCGAAAACTGATATTATCTTTTCCATCCGCAATCATAGACTGCAAGGCATGAAGAAATGGCTCCGGGTTTTGTGATTTTCTCATGTTGCCGGCATAAAAAACAGTAAAACGGGTATGGCTGCTTGAAGAAATCGTTTCAAATTTCTGATGATCAAAGCCGTTAAAAATAACAATTGATTTTAATTGAGGGAATTTTGCTGTCAACAATTTTATGACTGACGGACTCACAGATACGGCGGCATCCACAGCTTTCAAGACTCTTCTTTCAAATAATTGATCCAGAAACCGGGCCGGATATAAGCGGCCTTTTTCCTGATAGTGAAAAAAATCAGTCCATGGATCCCTGAAATCGGCAACCCATGTAATTCCTGTTTTTCGCGCTATTTTTTGAACAGCCAGTTGTAATGAGTGGGGAGGCGACGAACTGAGTATTATGTGAGGTTTTTCATCACGAATAATTTCCAATCCCTTTTTCACAAGGGACTGAATCCAACCAATCCGTGCATCGGGAATAAAAAAATTCAAACGTATAAAGCGGGCCAAACGTTCGGTGATGGAGGGGTTCTTTTGCGATCCCAGAATGTGGGAAGGAATTTTTTCACCCTTGTTTTTCCCGGTCAGGCGACGATACAGATTAAACGGTTCCCGCGCCGGGACTTTATAAACATTGATATTATTGGGGATTTGTTCAATCAGAGAGGGATCTTCACTGGAATAGTCACCATTTTCAACGGTAAGAATCACCGGTTCCCAACCGTATTGAGGGAGATAACGGGTAAAACTTAAAACCCGCTGCACGCCGGGACCGCCGGCCGGGGGCCAGTAATACGTGACAATAAGAACTTTATGCATGGATTTCTGTATCTGCCTTTGATTTTTTCCATTCGAGCCATAAACCGGCACCGATTAAAATCCAGACAATCACACATCCAACCCAACTGAGAAATACACCCCAATGGTACGATTTTGGAGAAAATTGCATTATGAGTTCACCCGTTCCTGCCGGTATTTCTACACCCCGCAACAGATAATTAACCTGATAGACGGGAAGTTTCTCATTGTTAAATAAAACCGTCCAGCCGTCCGGGTAATACATTTCAGAAATAACGGCAAACTGATTCTCGTCAATCTCAACATCAAAAATAAGCGTATTGGGATTCTTTTCTTTCAGCCGGATCACCCCTTCCCCGGTATAGTTTCCTTCTTTCCCCATAATGAGTGCCGTGACGGCAGGATCAAAATCAGGAGAGTTCATAATCGGGACGGATTCTTCCCACCGGCTGACATTTTTAAATTCACGAATAAACCAGGCTTTGGGCAGAGCATTTTTATTTTCAAACAAAACGTCTCCCCGGCTTCTGTCCGTTACCCGCGCTTCGAGAAAGGGGGCATCAATCATACCCGGCGCAATGATATATCGTCCATTCAACATATTGACAACAGTCCAATTCACGCCGGTCTCATCAGATCCGGCAAACAGCAAATGATCCACTGCATCCTGGATAATTTGCAGTTTAATGGCACTGTATCCGTTGATCATCGGGTACCAGTATGCATAATGATTGTCCTGAAAACCTTTGCCCAATACCAGTCCCCGATACTCGTCGGGCTGTGCTTTTAGAAACCGTGTGATTTCTGTTTCGGCAAATTGTCTTCTTTCCATGACCTTTTCATTTCCCAGCGGGATCTGATCGTGGGCAGTTTTCGTGATGATCCCCAACTCAAGCCCGATCATAGCAAGAATGACAAGAAGAGCAGGAAGTTTGGCAAGTTTCCGGAAATGATAAGCCGCTATAGCACCGCCTGCAATGACGGTTACCCAAAACGCACGCAACAGATCCTTTGTAAGAAATTCTTTTCGAATACCTCTTAAAATTTCCGCTGTTCCGGCCGGATACCGTGCTCCTTCACCGGCTGCCATATATGAATATTGATTCCTGAAAAGAAGGAGAAGAAGAATGAAAACAAGTCCGCCTCCGAATATTGCCAGCTCGGTGTAATCATCCTTTTTATGATTACTATTCTCAAAAATTGCTTTAAAACCGTACCCTGCCAGCATGAGAAGGGTAAAAAATGTCATATTCACAATCATTACAGGCACCCTGAACTTGGAAAAATAGGGTATGGTGTAATAAAACACCTTGTAAAACGAGATAAAATGATGTCCGAAACCCAAAAGTACCGTAAACACAGTAAAAAGTGCCAATGATTTGACTTGTCCCAATTTATAAAAACGAATCACTCCGATCAGGGCAAAAAGAAAAAGCAGAAATCCCATGGAATCATAGCTTTGAGTAAAGGGCATATCACCCCAATAACCGGGAATTGTCCTTCCTTTCAACTGAGGATATTGTTCTCCCTGATACGTTTCTGAGGACATGCCTCCAAAGAAACGGGGAAAAAAGAAATTCAGGATTTCTTTGGGAGAAAGGGACCATCGGGTGGCATAATCAAGACCTACACCGCGGGCTTTGGAAGCGCTTTCCTGTTCTGTTCCCAATTGCAAGGGATTCCCGCCCCGGGTGGAATGCTGCGTGTATTCATTCAAACTCAAAAACGGCTGAGCGGAAACAATAACAGTTAAAACAACGGCAACTGAAATTTTCAAGGTCAGATTACCGAATTCCCGGAAATTTTTATGAATCAGTAATTTTATTACGGGAACGAGATAAAGAAAAAGCAGGATTAAAATACCGTAAAAAACAACCTGAACATGCTGTGTTCGAACCATCCAGGAAAACATCAGCGAGAATAATCCCACCGTATACCATTTCTTTTTTTCAAACAGGAATTGAAAACTCAGGATCAGCCAGGGCATTACCATAAAGGCTCTGAGTTTACTATAGTGACCTACAGAAATCAGAGCCTGCCAATGGGGCAGAAGTACAAAGCCAACGGCAACAATGACAGCAGCGTACCAGGGGATTTTTCGGGAATAAAGAAGGGCATACATACCAAATCCGCCAAGGAGGAAATACCAGAAATAGAGGTAGGATATACTGCCTAAAAATGACAGCAGGACATCCGGGTGAAAAATTTTGGGTGATATCCGATGATATGTAGGCATTCCGCTGAATGTATTGGGATTCCACAGGGCTTTCTCTCCGGATTCGTTTTCCCATTGACGGTACAGGTGCGTGCTGGCCATTGACGCAACGGAATCCACGCCTAAAGGTCTGACATTTTCCAGGATATAACCGGCAAACATAATCACAAGCGGAACCAGAAGAATGATAAAGGCTGCCAAAGCACTTTTTTTACAATTCAGTTTTTCCCAGGTTTGTGTCTTCATTTCTTCAGCGGACATATTTCCCCCGTATGTATATCATTTATAGTAATTACGGACAAATCCGGTAAATCTGTCCTGTTTCAGAATAATTCTCCGGATATATGCCTGTATAAAACCAAGTCCGTAACCGATAATTTGTGTCGGGACAATGACAGGGATAAAAAAAAGCACACGAAAATCCTTATAATGCACGATTCCATGAATTCCCATAAGGATAAGGATAAAGACTCCAATCAAAGGAAGAGGCCAGAGCCTGGCCGGGAATATTAAAAATAGCAGAAGAACAAGGAATGTAATGACCGTCCCGGCAGCCGGAAAAAAATGAACCGGTTCCAGCATTTTCTTATCGATTTTATAGAGATTGATCCGGGCAACGCCCCAATTGTAAACCTGTTTGAAAAATTTCCGCACTGAGGTTCTGCGCTTATGATAAACCACGGCATTTTCAACCTTGATCACCGGTTCGCCGCAGGCGATAATACGATTACTGAACTCGATATCCTGTCCATGACGGAGATCGTTCATGCCTCCAATTTTCTGAACGATGTCCTTTCTTACTCCCATATTAAAACTTCGGGGATAATATTTGGACAGCTTCTTTTTCGAATGACCGCGGATCCCTCCTGTAGTAAGAAAAGACGTCATGCTGTAATCAATTGCTTTTTGAAGCGGCGTAAAATCATCACGAACCCGATCCGGTCCGCCGAAACCGGCCACATCCCTTTTTTCAACTTCATCTGCATAAGCCTGAAGCCAACGGGGATGAGCAATACAATCGCTGTCGATAAACAGTAAATATTTCCCCGCAGCATGCTCCATACCCAGATTTCTGGCCGTTCCGGGTCCTTTGTGATCCTGTCGAAGAAAGCGAATATTCAGACCGGAATCCTGTGAAAAGTTCTGAATAAAAGCATCCGTTCCGTCTGTGGAACCGTCATCCACAACAAGAACTTCAAAACGCTCCTGCGGAAAAACCTGTTCGTTTAATGAGAGTAAAAGCTCACTGATTTCGTTCAGACGGTTATACGTCGGGATTATGACAGAAAAAAGAAAGGGATCGATCTCATTCATCATCCGTCTCTGGTTTTAATTTGTTTTTACGGAACTGGTAAACCAGCATTTCTCCGATAAGTCCCATAGAAAACAGCTGCACTCCAAGAATCAGCAGAAGTATTCCAAACAGTAACATAGCAAGGTGCATTTGAAACGGCTCATTATAAACATATTTCAATATCAGTACCCAGATTTCCACGCCTGCTCCGATGATGGTTGAAAGAAGTCCCAGCATACCAAAAAAATGCATTGGTCTCACGGTAAACCGTGTCAGGAATAAAACCGTGATCAGATCGAAGAACCCTTTAAACATCCGTCCGGCGCCGTATTTACTTTTACCGGTGGTCCTGGGATGGTGAGTGACCGGGAGTTCGGTCACCTGGAAACCTTCCATTTTTGCCAGAACAGGAATATAGCGGTGCAATTCACCGTAAAGGGTTATGGATCTCACAACTTCCTGTCTGTATGCTTTCAACCCGCAGTTAAAATCATGAATCGGAATTCCCGTAAGTTTGCTGGTCGTTTTATTGAAAAGTTTACTGGGCAGTGTTTTATCAAGGGGATCATGCCGGATTTTTTTCCATCCTGAAACCATATCCCATCCTTCTTCAAGTTTGGCAATCAGGCGCGGGATTTCTTCCGGGTCGTCCTGAAGATCTCCATCCATTGTAATGACATACCGTCCTTTAGCCTGCTTAAAACCTTCCTGTAATGCGGCAGCCTTACCCTTGTTATTTCGGAAATGAACAACCTTCACATTTTCATATTGACCGGATAAATCGTCAAGAATGTCCGATGTTTGATCAGTAGACCCGTCATTAATAAAACGGATTTCACCTTTAATATTTTCTGAGGCAAATACGTTCATGATTTTATCCGTCAGCATTCTGAGGGATCCTTCTTCATTCAGAACCGGGATAACCAAAGAGAGATCAGTCATTGATTAACTCCTCAAGCTGAATCCGTGCCGGCTCATAGTCCGGATTGTTTTTAACGGATTGTTCAAACAATTGTATAGCATCATCCTTAAACCCCAGCGCAAGAATGATCATACCTTTATGGTACAGGACTTCATGGTCACCGGGAACTGTCATCAAAGCTTTTTCGATAAATTCCAGTGCTTCATGATACCGTTTCAACCGGTAAAGGATCCACGCAGCCGTATCCAGATAAGCCCCGTTATCCGGTTCTGCCTTTAACGCTTTCTGTATCATTGTCCATGCCAGTTCAAGCCTGATATTTTGTTCAGCCAGCATATAACTGTAATTATTCAACGTAAGAGGATCATTTTCATCAATTCGGATAAGCACTTCATAGATTTCCTGTGCTCTGGGAAACTGCCCCGCGTTGTCGTAAAGTGTTGCGAGGATATTCAAAACATTTTTATCTTCAGGCCGGAGTGTTCTCAGGTTTTCAAGAACACGGATTGCCAGAACCAATTCATTCTTATCCTGCAGGAGAAGGGCTTCAGTAAACATTAATTCCGGGCTTTCTGGAAAGCGGGACCGGCCCAGTTTAATAATATCCATGGCATGGTCCGATTCTTCCCTGTCAGCGAGCCAGATGGCATAATTCTGATATGCAACAGGAATGGCAGAATCCATATTGAGAGCAGTTTCATAATATTTCTTCACGCTGTCGGGTTCTTCTTTTTCAATAAACACAATAGCTTTTAAATGGGGAAATGCCCAGTGTCCCGGCCAGAATTTCGATCCTCTTTTCAGCAAATCCAGTGCTTCGTCCCACTGTTCTCCCCGTATAAGCAACTCAGCATAGAGCAGTTCGGATTGCGGTGTAATATCCACATTCAGCCGCCATCTTTCTATTGTCTCACGGGCGCGGTGTTCCATACCGAGTTCAGAATAGGCCTGATACAGAACCTGATAAAAAGTGCCGTGTTCCGGTGCAATCACAATTAATTCTTCAAGATATTCTGCCGCTTCTTCAAATTGTCCCATTTTCATCAGAATATCGGCAATGCGGCCACGAACATCACTATTATCCGGTTCACGAACAGCTAACTTTCTCAAAAGATTTAACCCTTTTTCAGTGTCGCCGTTCTCGAAATACAAATCTGATAAATTATACCATGCATCCAAAAAATCCGGATGAGTATTGATCAATTCTTTCCAGATTATTTCTGCATCATTAAAGGATTTTTCCAAAGCCAGCGAGAGGGCGATCATATCAAGGAGGCCGGGTTGATCCGGATTGAGATTTACAGATTTCTGAAAAGCGTTCCTTGCTTTTTGTGTCCTGTTTAAAGCAAAATATGTTTCCCCTATTCTGGCAAATATCACCGGGCTGAGAGAGTCCAATTGTGCCGCTTCCTCATATTCAATGAGGGCACGGCCATAGTCACCTGCCAACCGATAGAGTTCACCATAGGCAAATTTTTGAACAGCTTTTGTCGGATATGAGCGCAAGACAGGTGTATCGATTTCATTTTTCTGCAGGGTTGCCTTTTGAGACGTGCAGTTCCAGAAAAACAGCAGGAAAAGAAGCAAAACAATATGTCGTCTGTATCTATTCATGAGTGTACAATTTACCAAGCCGCCGGAGCTTATGCAAAATGTTTACACATATAAAAAACCCCTGAAGATCAGGGGTTTTATGTTCGGTGTAATAATCTCTCAGTTAAAAAGATCGTTTTTATTGCATGCGCAAACAGCAACCATTTTCTGGTTGTATTTGACATTTTCTTTATTGTTACTGACAGATTTAAAGACTTTCAGATGGGAGATGGCATCACCGCAAACAGGGCATTTTTTCCCTTCTTTCTGACGGTTGGCAATCTTTGCTCCGAATCCACTGGGACGAGCCATTAAGTTCCTCCATTCGATTTATTGGTTTCCACACGGTTTTTACCGGATTTTTTTGCTTTGTACATAGCATCATCAGCGGCCTGGATCAGGGATAATCCGTCATGACTGTCAACAGGGAAAGATGCCATTCCTATACTCACAGTCATGGATGCTTTAACCCCGTCCTGTTCAAAAGGAAATACGGAAATCTTGTGTCTGATACGTTCTGCCGTACCAAATACCATATCCTTATTCGCATTGGCCAGGATCACAGTAAATTCTTCACCGCCGTACCGGGCAACAATATCCACCATACGGATATTGTTTTTGATGATGTCTGCCACAATTCTCAGCATATAATCACCATACAAATGCCCGTGCGTATCATTGATCTTCTTAAAATCATCAAGATCCAGCATGAGCAGTGTCAGCGGGTGATCATACCGCCTAGCTCGGTACACTTCTTCAAAGAGCTTTTCTTTAAACGCCCGGTGATTCAGCACGCCTGTCAGGCCATCAACCGTAGCGTATTTCTTGTACATATCAAGGGTTGAAACCCTTAAATACGAAGAGGCGAAATTTAAACTTATCAGATTAAAAAGTTCAAGGTCTTTTTCAGAATATTCTTCAGGGTTGGAACTTTCAAGGGAAATGACGCCGGATTTAAAATCATCAAGGTTTACTCCCCAGCCTATCATGCTTTGGTATGGAGTATGACTCAAATCGCCGGCCGTCAGTCTGAATTCAAACGGAGCATTTTCCCTGTAGTGTGACAGGAGAACTGTCTCATTTTGAAGAAGCACATGAGCCCACATCCCTTTTTTTGCGGACAGGGTATCCCCTTTTTTAGGAAATTCACCGGGCCCGTCAGAGAAGATAACCTTTAAAACGGACAAATCCTGAGGACTTCTCCTGCAGACTACCAGTTTATCATATTTGAATTCGGATAAAAGGACCGTCTTTAAGGCGTTAAATATGTCATCTTCTTTTTGTGAAATATTTAACGCTGTGAGGTATTGAGTTATGGGCAAATGCTCCAAATCTGAGGATTCATCACTGCCGGTTCTGTCCAGACGGAATATTAAAAAAAGATCAATACCCAACAAAAACCAGAGGATTACACCGGCAATATTTAAAATCACCGATTTTCCCGCTACAGGCAATATCCAGAGAAAAAATCCCAAAACCCAGGTAAAAAAAGTAACAAGAAAAACGGGCTTTTTCATACCGCCTCTTTTTTGTTTAATTAACTAAATGTAATGATAAAATTAAAAAAATAATAGTTTCAACGAGGTTCGTTGACAAGTTTAATTTGTCCCCGAAAATCCCTGTTTTGCGGTGAATCAGATTCCTTTGAGTTCTGTCTGCTGATCGTATCTTCTTTCGCAATGGAAGATGATGCGGACTGGTTATCGTTCTTATTGGCAACAGGAGAAGGAATCGGCCGTGATGTTGAGTTTCCCATGGTTGAAAGGACCGGAGATGTGTTGGCAGTAGGAGGCAGCTGATCAAGACGCGGATTATATCCTCTCCATACAATCATAGAACCTGTAAGGACCAGAAAAACCACCGCTGCAGCAGAAAGCGCCCTGCCATGATCAGACAAATATCCCCAAAAATAACTGATTTTATTCACAGATTCTTTCTGATACTGAATACGTTTCATAAGCACAGCTTCAAAAGAATCCGATGCTTGAACCAACGGCATGCGATGCATAGCTTGCAGAAGCTTATCCGTCTCTTCAGCTTTTTGCCGACAATCCGGACACATCTGCAAATGTTCTTCTGCTTCGTGCCGATGATGTAATTTCAGGTTGTTTTCAAGGTAGTCTGATAAGATATTGGAAAAACTGTAACAATCCATTCTATAAGCGTTTCCTCCCTATTTATTCTTCAGCTCTTTCAGGATTTCCTGCAATTTCTGTCTTCCTCTGTTGATCCGGCTTTTCACTGTTCCTACCGGAACACTTATGATCTTACTGATTTCTTCATAAGATAGTTCCTGAATATCTCTTAAAATGATTGCCGTTTTAAATTGTTCCGGCAAACGTGAAATTGCTATCTGAATTTCTTTTTCCTGGTATGCTGCTCGGGATTCCCGCTCCGGATCATAGCTGTCTGAAGGAATCTCGAATTCTTTATCATCAACACCCATGTCATGGATGGAGAAAATCTTTCTCCGCTTTCGTTTTCTCAACTCTGTTTTGGCAAGGTTCCCCGCTATTGTGTAAATCCATGTGCTAAACCGTGCAATTTCTTTGTACATGTGGCTGCTGGTATACAATTTTAAAAAAGTATCCTGAACAATATCTTCCGCCATTTCCCGGGATACAACATATCTGAAAACAAAATTTACGAGCCTGTCCTTATATCGGCGGACAAGTTCCAGATATGCCCTTTCATCCCCTTTTTGAAAAAGAGCTATTAATTCTTCGTCTGTATATTTTGCCGATTCCCGCATGTTACCCAAAAATTTTATCCAGAAGTGAAATTACACGTGTTAAAGAATCTCCACTAATAGTTTTTAATTCTGTATCTGCTTTAACGACTGCTTTTACTCCACGCGCAAGGGATGCATTTGTAAACCGGGCGGATGCTTTGACCATTTTCTCATATTTGTCCCTGCGAAATGTCCGGGTTAACCTGGCTCCGTCCCGGACTCTTGGATCCCTCAATATTCTCAGGTTCCACAGGTAATGAAAAAGAGTCGTATAGATAAACGTTTCGCTGACACCATTTTTAACAAGATTCTCTGCTATCATAACCGATGTTTTTTTATCTTTTTCTCCAATGCTTTCAGCCAGGTCCTCCGGACTCCAGGTCCGCAGGTAACCGGCAGATTTTAATACGGTTTCTGTAGTGATTCTGTCCCCGGTCGGAAGCATAAGATCCAGTTTATCCAGTTCATTTGCCAGATCGTTCAAGTCATTACCGGTCATTCGTATCAATGTGGTTACGGCATCCTGTTCCGCCAGCCGGTCTTTCTTCTTTAAATATTCATTAACCCACTGAGGGATTTCATTGTCAAAAGGCGGATTTACATACAGTGTCAAAGACTTTCCTGAAACGGTGTTTAAAAATTCATGCCGGCGTTCAATAACCGGTGCAGTCAGGATTAGAATGTTGGAATCAGAAGGATTGTCCAGATATTTGAGAAACGCTTTACGGACTGTAGGTATCATCTGTTTGATTCCTTCAATAACAATAAAATTTCTGGATTGAAAAAGAGAGGTTCCGAACAGCAATTGCTGAAGGTCATTAACCCGTAGCTCTTTGGCGGTAACATACTGTTTGTCAATACCGGTTCCGGTCAGCTTGTTACGCACTTCCTGAATAAAATTTGAAGCAAGATAATAATCACTGCCGTATAAAAAAATTACCGGTGCAATTTTTCCCTTACGAATTTTATCAATTTCTCTGAAATAATCCTGCAACCACGTCATAGACTTAACGCTACCGTTAAAAATCCCAAAAGAACACAATAATATGAAAAAGACGACAAGCGACCTTTAACCAAAACACGGATTAACCATTTCAGGGCAAACACGCCGCTTACAAATGCGATGATCATCCCGACAAAAAGTTTAAGAAATTCCGCCCCTCCGCCATAACTGATTTGAGGAATTTCCATTACGGTAGCTCCGATAATAAGGGGTAACGCCATGATAAAAGAAAACTTTGCAACCTTTTCCCTGTCCACGCCTCCCAACAGTCCGGCTGTGATGGTGCTGCCGCTTCGGGATATTCCGGGAATAAGAGCAAAGGCTTGAAAAACTCCCATCAGAACAGCACTTCCAAACCCGGGACGTTTATTTAACCGGGGAGCCCACTGTGTAACAAAAAGGAGTATCCCCGTAACAACTAGAGCAATTCCGACTGCCTGAATACTTTCGAACAACCCTTCTATTAAATCCCTGAGAAAAATTCCAGCCAGAGTTGCGGGAATCATGGATACGATAACAAGCAATGACAGGCGGAAAGATTCATTGTTCCGATAGTTCTCCGGGATTTTTCGAATCTGCCATATATGAGAAAAAAAGGCAATCAGTATGTTCAGAATATCCTTCCAAAAGACAATCAGCACACTCATGAATGTGCCGAAATGGAGGGCGATCTCCAGTGTAATACCCGGTTCCCGGATACCAAACAATGAACTCGCAAGAACAAGATGACCCGAACTGCTGACAGGTAAAAATTCCGTAAGTCCCTGAACAACTGAAACAATCATAACTTCCAAATACGTCATAAGAAATATCCTATAATTGATATGAGCCTTTCATCTGTTTTATTCAAACGGTAAGAAACATACCGTTCTCTTTGACACACAGTACAGCTGTTTGTTAATAAAATATTTTCAGATTTCAAACCTGCATCGTTTAATTGTTGATTCAGAGCACTTTTCAAATTCAGAAGGAATTTGGTCCCTTGTTTGCGATTATGGTCCGGAAACAAAACGGCAACTTCTTCACCGACTTCATAACACGCCTCACAAATTGCCGGACCAAACACCGCACATATATTTTCCGGACATGACCCTTTCTTCTTCATCAACAACACTGCATTTTCTGCAATTCCATTATAAATCCCACGCCAACCTGCGTGGACCATAGCTTTGAGTCCCGATTCCTTGTCGCCAAGGAAAAGAGGAATACAATCAGCGGTTCTGATAAGTAAAAACAAATCCTCCCGGTCAGTTACCAATCCGTCACACTTGAAAACAGCACCGGGATCGCGCGTATAATCGACTGTTCCGGAATGGACTTGAACAGGCCATGCAACATGATTTCGAGATATATTCAAACTATAAAAAATACGATCGGTTAATGCCGCTTGTGAATGACCGTCATTAAAAAATGTCCGTGTGCTCGTTCGTGCCATAAAACCGGATAACCGTTCAAAAGACGGATACATGTCAAAATATCTGTCATCCATGTTTTATTCCTGAAGCGTTCTGATCGTATTATTATTGTATTCCAGAATCCTGACGGCTGTGTTAACGCGGGGTTTCCTGTCAGTAAAGCGGATATTGCGGATAACACCTTTGAATTCACCCATTTCGGTCATGGCATTTTTCAGTGATTCTCTTGATGTATAGCCATTCTCAATAAAGTTTAACATAAGAACCATTGTTTCATAACCATAGATTGTGAGGCGATCCGGACTGACGCCGACATGGTTGAAATATTCTTCACTGAAGGTTCTGAAACGTGTATCATTCGCTAGCATAACATGATCAGCGGAAATAATGATACCGTTAACGTAGCGGCGATATCGGGATAACAGTTCTTCATCCAGCCAGTTTCCGTCACCCAAAAGACGCGTGTTAAAATTATAAAATGCCAGTTGGGGTGCAACGGTTTGAATGTGATGTTGATAAACCGGGAGAAAAAACGCATCCACAGATTTCAGGGGAATTTTTAGAGAGTCGCTTGCGGTTTTAAGAACAAGATCAGGATTAAGAAGAACGTTGGTTGTATCCAGAGTATCTGCCGCTTGCAGTTCAAAAGCCGTCCTTCGTATTCTGCTGAACTGGGATTTAAGATCATTGGCATCGCTGAACCATTCTCTGCGTATAACCCTTCCTCCCTTTTTTGCCACCGTTTCTGAAAAGCTGTCGCTGATACGCCGGCCATAATCATCTGCAGGGGCCAGAATGGCAAAGGTTTCATACTTTAGGGAATCCATGGAATATGATGCTAAGGCATAAGCCCGTTCATCCTGATCCGGATTAAGCTGGAACAGCTGAAGTCCCATGCCTGCAAGCCCGTCTCTTGTAGCCGTAGGCATAAACATGGGAATGTTTTTAAATTTGCACACAGGGGCCATTGCAATGGCATCCGCACTGGTCAAAGGACCGACAATGGCTATTACATCTTTCATATCACCGGCAAATTCTGCATATTGAATGCTTTTACGAATATCACTTTCGTTATCCAGAATAACAAGATTCACGTCATACATAAGATCATTTTTAAACCGGTCCAAGGCATAAAGCATACCATTGATCAGTGATTTGCCATGTTGATGATCACCGCCGCTTAAAGGAAGAATAACGGCAAGATCCACTCGTTTTCGGGTAAACGCTGTCTTTTCAAGAATCTGATTGTAATAGCTTACTTCAAATAATTCCATCAATGTTGATTTTGTATCTGAAAGAATACGCCGCGCTGCAGCGTTTTCTCCTTCATCATTCAACTTATCTGCCAGCAGAAGATCAATATATCTCAATTCAGATCGGCTGCCCACAAGTACGCGGAGAGCATTTAAATCATTTGGAGATAAATAATATGACGAGATTTTCCGTGCAAGGTCCAGTGCGTCAGTACGCAGGGATTCATAATCCGCGGCGTACCCGGATTTCAGGGCAAAAGAAGCAGATAAAAAATATCGATTGGTTTTTAGCAACGATTTGCTCTGAATAAACAAAACGTCTGCATAATATCTGCTTTGGGAAAAGTTATGAAGAAATATACCGGACCATGTGATGACTTCGTCATGCCGGTCCTGATAATAAAGACTTCGGATCATCATATAAAGAGACGATGAGGCATAGGGATTCACATCAATTGGCAATTGATGATAAACCTTATTAAAACGGACAAATGCTTCGTGATAATTTTTCCGGTCATAGTCCCGGAGTCCTCGTTCCATAAGCGATTTTGCCGATGCAAATCCGATGACAGGAAGAAAAATGAATAAGAGAAAAATGAATGTTTTTTTTAACCGATTTATCAATCCGCCGACTCCGGTTTAAAAGAAAAATTCAAAGCCCGGATCGTATCCATATTTTTCAAATCTGTCAGATCAAACTGTAAAGGAGTGACTGATATTTTTTGATCCATAATAGCTGTTTCATCGGTTTCGGGTGCTTCTGTTCCCACCACTTTTTCTCCTGACAACCAATAATATGCTTCCTGTTTGGGATTGATGCGTTCGATAAATATTTCCCGCCACTGTGCTCTGCCCTGTCTTGTAATTTCTACCCCTTTTATATCATTTACGTGAACAACATTGGGGACATTTATATTCAGGAGAACACCCTTGGGGAGCCCTTTATTAAGGATTTGCTCAGCCACATTCCGGATAAAAATACAGGCCGGCTCAAAATTGGGGTTTGTATAGGTTGTAAGACTCACGGCAACTGACGGGATACCCATAAAGGTTCCTTCGGATGCTGCGGCAACCGTTCCCGAATACAGAACATTAAATCCCGTATTACTTCCAAGGTTTATCCCGCTGATTACCATATCCGGCTGGGGATCCATGAGCTTATGAATGGCGAGCTTTGCGCAATCAGCCGGTGTTCCCGAAACAGACATTCCAAAAAATTTCCCTTTTTTATAGAATTTTTTCGGATAGATGACATCATGCAGGGTAATAGCATGTCCTGAAGCACTTCTCTCTTTATCAGGGGCAACAATTGTCAGATCCCCAAGATCAGAAACCGCCTCTGCCAGAGCATGGAGGCCCGGCGCTTCGATACCGTCATCATTTACCAGAAGTATTGAAGGTTTGTCAGGCATAATAGAATTTTAAAACCTCATTCAGCGTTTTTTTAAGATATCTTCGATCCACTACAGCATCAATAAATCCTTTTTTTAATAAAAATTCAGCTGTTTGGAATCCTTCCGGCAGTTCTTCCCCGATAGTCTGGCGTATGACCCTGGGGCCTGCAAAGCCGATCAGGGCTCCCGGTTCTGCGAAAATCATATCTCCCAGCATGGCGAAACTGGCCGTAACGCCTCCTGTAGTAGGATGAGTAAGGACACTGATATACAGAATTCCCGCATCATGAAGTCTTGCCAGGCGGGACGCGGTTTTCGCCATCTGCATTAAAGACAGAGCCCCTTCCTGCATCCGTGCTCCTCCGGAAGCTGATATAATAATCAATGGAATCTTATCTGTAATAGAACGATCAACCATCCGGGCAATTTTCTCACCCACAACGGAGCCCATGCTCCCGCCGATAAACCTGAAATCCATAACGGCAAGATTAACTTTTATTCCGTTGATAAGCGTTTCTACGGTTCTGATTGCTTCATAAATCCCGGTTTTCTGATGGGCAGCTATCAACTGGTCCCGATATGGCTGAGGGTCGGAAAACTCCAACGGATTTCCTGAAAGCATCATGGAATCGAACTCCCTGTAATTCCCCGCATCACATAATATCTCCAAATACTGTTCAGAATTTATCCTGAAATGATGGTTGCATTTAAAACACACATGCTGGTTTCTGGCCAGTTCTTTGAAATAAATAATTTCGCTGCAATTGGGACATTTTATCCAAACCCCGTTTGGAACTTCTTTTTTTTCATCCGTTAGAATTGCATTTTCTGTCCGTTCGTACCACTTTCCCATTATCTTACCTCATAGTGCGGCTCATAATCAAAGCATCTGCTTTTTCAGCCGCATAGTAATTTTTTCGAATTCCCCGAATTTCAAACCCGAATTTTCGGTACAAAGCCAAAGCAGCATCATTGTTGTGCCGAACTTCTAATGTAATGACTTTAAATTTTGACTCCAAAGCCAGATTCATCACATAATCCATTAGTTTTGTCCCCAAACCCTGCTTTCTGTATACTGTTGAAACTGTCATATTGGTTACATGTATTTCAGGATGAAGCAGCCAAAGTCCCACATATCCTGCAATTTTCCCTTCTATTTCCAATACCATTGTTTTTGAAATTCTGCTGGTTTGCAGTTCATATAGGAAATGGTCTCTTAGCCAGGGTTCCACATAGCTCTCTCTTTCAATTCTCAGAACGTCATCAAGATCAAGGACCTTCATAGGACGGATGATTACAGAATCCTTTTTAAGATATTTGTCTATGTTACGGTTTCCATTGGACAGGTTCATATCGTAACCCGTAATAGATTTTTACTGTATCATAATCAACGGTTGGAGAAATTGAAGAATCCAAATAATAGAATCGGCCGATATATGCAGGCAAAATCGGCTCAATTCTCCGTTCCATCTCTTCAAAGCCGGACAGATCCTGATTTGAAAAAATGATTTCGCAACCGGGATAATGCTTATGAAAGTCCGTTTTCTTAAGATATTGAATATCATTCCCGGCATGATTTAGGGTATAAATAAAATCCCGGTGGGAGGGTATAATAAAAACTGCTTTTTCTCCGGGTTTCTCCTTTTGAATCATGGCAGACCGGAATGCAAAGAGGGTATTTACCGATACGAGAGGGATGTTATTGGCATAAACAAGCCCTTTGGCGAAACTCATACCAATGCGGAGTCCCGTAAAAGAGCCGGGGCCGCCTGAAACAGCTACCGCTTCAAGATCCGATACGGATAAATCGTTTCTTTGAAGCAAATTTTTACAGATAACAGCCAGTTTTTCAGCATGCACTCTGGGATGGATCAAAATTTCGCAGTCTTTTTCGCCGGAGTTTGTGAATAGAGAAACACCGCAAACCGGTGATGATGTTTCAACAGCAAGTATCAATCGTCAACTCCCTTGGAGAATCTATCGTTATCAGCCGGACGTTGTTATCAGTATCTGATGTATTCAGGTGAATACGGATTGTTTCCTCTGGAAGGAACGCTTCCACTTTTTGCGGCCATTCAACAACGACAATCCCTTCCATGTCAAGATACTCCTCAAATCCTAAAAATAAAATTTCCCGTGCCTCCCGGATACGATAACAGTCAAAATGGTATAGAGGAACGGTTCCCGGATATTCATTTATCAGGGTAAAAGTTGGGCTGGTAGCCGGCTGATTGGCATGAAATCCTTCTGCAAGTCCACGGGTCAAGGTTGTTTTTCCGGCAGCCAGATCTCCATATAGCGCCAGAACATCTCCGGGTTTCAATGTAAGGGAAAGTTTTCTGCCTAATGCGGTTGTTTCATCGGCGTCGGCAGTTTGAATATGACAGGTAAATCGTTTCATATTTTATTTTCTGGGAGATAATATTGCAACCGGCAAAATCATTTCATGCAGAGAAATTCCGCCATGCTGAAACGTATCCGGATAGATTTTTTCAAATTTTCTCAGATTGTTTGGATACAAAAAGAAATAGTCACTCCGGGCAAAAATATAATTCGTAAATACATGGGTTGAAGGCAGGTGGAACGTCTCCGGATTTTTAACCAGCAGAGCCTGTTTATCCGACACCTTCAAATTCCGTCCAACTTTATATCGAATACTCGTTGTTGTTTCTTTGTCGGCTTTAACCATACTTCCCCGGAGCACTTTACGGCTTCCGTGGTCTGATGTTACAATTACGGTATAATTTTGATCGGCAGCTTTTTCCAGAATCGAATATAAATATGAATGTTGGAACCAGTTTCTCACAATTCGCCTGTAACTGGTTTCATTGGGAACGATCTCCTGCAAAACATCCGATTCGGAACGTCTGTGTGCCAGAATATCAACAAAATTTACGACAAGACTCAGAAACTGGATTCCGGAATAATCAGAAAAACGGGTTGCAACCTGTTCACCCTGCTGGGATTGGGCAATTTTCAGGAACTTACTGTTCACTGAATTATGGATACCCCGGCTGGATAAATAATCGCTGATTAATTCTTTTTCATATCTGTTCATACTCTCTTCCGAATCCGGATCTGAAAACAGATCAGGATATTTTTTATGGATAACATCCGGAAGTTCACCGGCAAAAAGAGTATTCCGGCTGTAGGGAGTAGCCGTCGGTAAAATACTGGCATGATACCGGATCAACTCGTCATAACGGTTGTACAGAACCGGTGCCATCATTAGCCATTGATCGAAGCGCATGCAATCCACAACCAGAAGCAGAACTTTCTGTTTTTCTTTAAGCAGGGGAAGAACATAGGTGTCGAGGACCTGATGTGACATTGGAATATCAGACGCGCCGTTTATCCAGTTTTCATAATTGGCAATAACCTGTTTTTCAAACTGCGTATTCGCTTCCGTTATCTGATCCGAAAGAATATTTTTCAAATCGTTTTGCGGATTATCATCAAATTCCACTTCCCAGCGGCACAGATCCCCATGAAGGGAAGCCCAGAAATTTAAGGAACTGTTATTCTCATTAATCCTTTCATTTAACCGGGAAAACTCACTCATATACTGCTGGGTAAGGGTTTCTCTGGCAATATCCCGGCTGTCCAGATTTTTTTTAAGCGCCAGAAGTATCTGGGATGGATTGATTGGCTTTGTCAGATAGTCAGAAATTTTCCGGCCGATGGCGTCTTCCATCAGGGATTCTTCTTCGTTTTTGGTAATCATAATTACCGGCAAAGCAGGACGGAGAGCTTTAATCTTTTCCAGAACAGCCAGGCCGTCCAGCCCATCCATCATTTCATCCAGTAAAACGGCCCGCAGGTATTGACTGCGCACAATATCCAGAGCATCAACACCATTGGTCGCCGTCAGGATTTCATATCCCTTGGACTCAAGGAAAAGGATATGAGGTTTCAGAAGGTGAATTTCATCATCCACCCATAAGATCTTATATTTTTCAGGATTCTTCATCGTTTTTAATTTACTTCAACTTTTAATATGTCCCAATGACTTTAAAGATTCTTCTGATCAAAGTTCCCGAGCAATGGAACATTTTTGCATGTGATTTCATAAAAAAAACAAAAAAATGAAAGGCGGATCACATGAGACAATTTAAAACCTCCTTATTAATGATACTGATATTCATTGCACCTCTTGCAGCATCCGTTCTGGATGATCTGAGTGCAGAATTTATTCGTGTTTCTGAAACTGTAAGTCCGGCTGTTGTGACCATCAAAGCAGAAAAGATCATCCGCCGGCCGGATATCTTCAGCGGTTGGGAATATGATTTTTTCGGTTTCAAACCACCGCAGGAAAGGCAGAGAGAATTTAAAAGCACTGTATTGGGATCAGGTGTTCTAATAAAAGACGGATACATTTTGACAAACAATCATGTTGTGGATAATGTAGAAGAGATAACCGTCAGTCTGACAAACCGCCAGATTTACAAAGCAGAGATTGTCGGGCGGGATCCCAAGTCGGATGTTGCTGTTTTAAAAATTGACGGGAAAGATCTGCCTTATGTCAATCTGGGCGATTCAGACAAACTGCGGGTCGGGCAATGGGTTCTGGCCATCGGGAATCCATTCAGCGATGAATTATACAGTACGGTTACTCATGGAATTATTTCAGCTTTGGGAAGATCATCCGTAAGGCTTGTGGACTACGAGGATTTTATTCAGACTGATGCAGCCATTAATCCCGGGAATTCAGGGGGAGCGCTTGTTAACTTACAAGGTGAAGTAATTGGGATCAATTCTGCTATCGCCTCCCGTTCCGGCGGTTCTCAGGGGGTTGGATTTGCCATACCCATAAACCTTGTAAAGCGGGTAATGGACGATCTGATCCGTGATGGCCGGGTTATTAGAGCATATCTTGGTGTTCAGATTCAGGAAATCAACCAACAGATCGCCCGGTCTTTAGGATTGAAAGACGTTGCCGGAGCTTTGATTGCTGATGTCGTTGACGACAGCCCTGCCAAAAAGTCCGGTCTTGAAACAGGGGATGTTGTTTTGAAAGTAAACGGCAAAGATATTGTCACATCGAATGATTTAAGGAATACCATATCGGCTCAAAGACCTGGGCAGAAAGTTACTTTAACCATATTCAGAAATGGAAAAACAAAAAATGTAACAGCGACTCTTCAGGAATTGCCGGAAGATATGGTATCCACAGAGGCCGTAAAAGAAAAGAGTGACGGACCGGGTTTCAGCGTAAAAGATTTGAGTCAGGATCTGGCAACACAATATGGAATCAGGCAAAGCAGCGGTGTGATAGTAACAGACGTAAAATCCGGATCAGAAGCCGCAGAAAAAGGACTCCGTCCCGGAGATCTGATTTTACGGGTTGGAGACAAAGAAGTGAGCAATACCAAGGAATTCAGAAAAGAGTTTGACAAATATAAAAGCGGCGATTCCGTTCTTCTTTTGATTCAGCGAAAAAACCTGAAACTTTTTATTGCACTGGACATATAAGAATTACTTCTCAAAATCCCCTCAATGCTCCTCAAAAGGCCGCTATCCCCAAAGGCGGCCTTTGCTTTTTGA
>DKER01000137.1 GCA_002452555.1 Fidelibacterota bacterium UBA6817
TCTGTGTCCGGAGGATCCGATTTTTCCGATCCCGCTATATCAATTACAACAAACTACGGGCTGTCTGACACGCTGGCACCGAGTATCCCGGGAATTCTTTCAGGATATGGAGATGTTACAACTGATATCTGGTTCTCTTCCAATAATTCCGTATTTACCGGAGGAGGGGATTCCATACATGTTCTTATGACAAAAACAGGAACATTGTTTGCCGCTTTAACAGCTCCCGGGTACAATACATTTTACAGATCCTTTCCAATTTTAAACCATTATATCTCACTATCCGGAACTGTTACAGATAATTCCGGAGAACCAATCCACAATGCAGACATTTTACTTGAAGGAGATTCTTACCGGTCCTATCAATATACCAGCGACGTAAACGGCCAATTTTACAGTAAGAATCCGCTGTTAATGGAGCCCCTTTATGCCCGGATACGAGCATTCGGATACGAAGATAAAGATACACTTTTCATTCCGCAAAAGCCGAGCCACACATTCTCGCTCCAGCTTGTCGAAAGTCCGTATGTAACATGGGCAGCCAGAATCTATGATGTTGAAGGAAAAACGCTAAACGCCCGTTACAGGCTGTTTATCGGCACAGGTGATTCCCTGTACCGTGAAGGATATTGCACAAATCATCCGGATTCCAATATCATTTTAAACATCCCTTCCTTTACATATACATTATATCTGGACTACCCCGGCTATATTCCGGTCAAAATGGTTTTCAATACACATGATTCTCCGTTTGCCGATATTCCCATGGTTTTAAAAGAGGGGATTCTGATTGTAGACGATAATTCATCAAAACGTTTTTATGACAAAAAAGCAGCCATACCTGTATCCAATCATACCATACAGAGTTCTTCTCTGATAATGGCTGATATTTTGAGAGATGCCGGCTTGCAGGTAACCGTTAAAACATCATCGGCAACAAATCCTGACACCTGGTTATCCTATAACGGCGTCATTTTCGCACGGGGGGCAAATCAGACAAGTATTAGCCTTAGCATGCAAAATGCCCTGAGGAATTATCTTGAGTTTGGAGGTCCCCTGATCATTGAAGGTGGCGAAATTGCGTATCGCCACTATGAAGATGATTTTGGGCCATCTGTCCTCCGCATTGAAAACTGGATAACGGATAAGGGCGGAAATATTACACTGACAGATGAAGGTCAGCAGCTTTTCGATGGCCTTTATTCCCTCCCCCGCGAGATGACTCATCATTACTCAGTTTATGGTGATCAGGACGTTGTCCTTCCGCTGAAGGAAGGCGTTCTGTCTGCCGGTTCCTGGTCCGAAAAAGAGACTTACAGCTCATTTCTTATCGTCCCTGATACCATGATATACATGGCATTTAATTTCGCCGCGTTGAGCGAAGAAGAGCACCGACATCATTTATTATTGAACAGTATCCGGCTTATAAATTTTACAAACCCTCACACCCGTCATACGCCGCACGCATGGATTGACACATACACACTTCAAAAAGGTTCGGAATTTGTCTTTGATCCGTTAGCTCATGTCTGGGATCCTGACGGAGACAGTTTGTTCCTGATGAACATCTTTTCAGGCGATATCCATGGAGACTATAAGGAGGATTCTGCCGGCCGCTTACTCATATATTCAGCACCGGCATACCCAAATGTGAGTGATACAATTTATTTCACGGTTAGCGACGGAATATTTTCAGATACGGGCATGATAATTTTTAATATTACCGGGAATGCAGTTCCCACTCAGGTTGCCCTTGTTTCCCCGGATAATAACTACATCAACCGGGACAGCACATCAATTATCCTTCGCTGGACAGAAGCCGCAGATGATGACCGTGATACACTTACATATATTATTGCGCTTTTACAAAGCGACGGTGTTTTTATAACTGATACACTATTAATGTCCATGGAAACAAATATACGGATCTATCCGAGGGAACTGCGGTTTGAATCCGATCTGCCGATTTCATGGCAAGTGAGTGCTACAGACGGTCAGGACACAAGCCGGTCTTCAGGAATCAGAACCTTCACAATGGATAACAGCGTCTATAATTCTTTAAATCCGGAAGGACTTCTCCCGGCAGTTTTCAGTGCCGGTCCAAATTACCCCAATCCTTTTAATCCGGTAACAACGATTCCCTTGGCTCTTCCTGAAGCCGATGAGGTTAAAATTGTTATGTTTGATATCCGGGGAACCGCCGTTGCCGAAATCGGTCCTCTGTCTTTACAGGCCGGTTATCATAACCTTATCTGGGAAGGGAGGAACCGGTTCGGGCAATCCCTGAGTACCGGTATGTATATTGGAAGGATTACGACATTAAACGGACATACGGCAACGCTTAAACTCCTTTACATGAAATAGATGCAAAAATCAGCAACAACGGATGACTCACTGGTAAATCATCGTCAAGGACCGGGATTGAAACAACCGAGCTTTATCTGTGTCTTCATAATTATCCTGATCTTTACGCAACACCTTCAATCATCCTCTTTTCCTTCAGTGTATTCAGAATTTAAAGATACACTTTTAGCCATAACATCCATCAGCAACACTCTGGAACGTGATAAAAAAATAGATGAATTATGGTCCTCATTGAAAAGCGCCCGGCAGATTCCTTACAAAGTCCGGGATTCTGTCATGTTTCTGTACCGGGGATCAGCGAACAGTGTTGGCTGGTATGGGGATTTCAACAGCTGGTCTGGGGCTTCATTCAATTCCGGTGTTACCCGGCTTCCCGGAAATATATGGTATCTGGAAAAGACATTTCCCTCAGATGCTCGTCTTGATTATAAAATCGTTCTAAACGGCAGTACTTGGATGCTGGATCCTGACAACACGTACCGGCAAATGGGCGGATACGGGTATAACTCTGTTCTTCGAATGCCGGATTATATTTTCCCGATGGACGTAATCCCCCGAAACGATACTGAAAAAGGGATATTATCCTCAAATATAACGATCGGCAGCACTTCTTTGGGCTATTCTGTTCAGTATAAAGTGTATACGCCGGCCGGATACGATAATTTGTATGATCTTCCGGTTCTTTATGTGACGGACGGAAGTGAATATTATAATGTAAATATGGGCAGTGTTCCCATTGTTTTAGACAACTTGATTCATGACGGGAAAATTCTGCCGGTTATGGCTGTCTTTATTGATCCCGTTGCACCCGGCGGCGGAACAAACCGCAGAATGAGCGAATACAACATGAATCCTGCCTTTGCCGATTTCTTGGCAGTTGAACTGGTGCCCCAAATTGATTCCACATATAAAACACGACCTGCACCCGATTCCCGCTGTATACTCGGAACTTCCATGGGGGGATTAAATTCTGCCTATATCGGAGCCGTCAAACCGGAAACATTTCAATTAATTGCTATTCAATCTCCCGCCTTTTGGTACAACCCTGAAATATATTCCCTCTATTCGGATGAATCACTGCGGCCTCTCCGTATATGGATGTCAACAGGTGTTATTCATGATACACAGGCCGGTGCCCTGGAAATGAAAACAATTCTGGAGTCTAAAGGATATCCTTTATTTTATCTGGAAGTTAACGAAAGTCATTCCTGGGGAAGCTGGCGTGGGCAAATAGACGATATTTTAATTCATTTCTGGGAAGATACAACCTATGTGTCGGTCGCTTCCGATGGCATAACCAATCCCAACACACATTTACTGGTTGAAGCTTATCCAAATCCCTTTAACAATGTCATTACATTTACTATCACTGCTCCTTCCGCTAGCGGCCGGGGTGAATTGCTGATCTCTGACGTATCAGGGCGTGTGATTTTCCGAATCAATGTGATGTTGACGGAAGGAAACACGTACCAAATCCCTCTGGATTTTACCGGCCTTGCATCTGGCATTTATTTTTATACATTACGCCTTCCCTATCAGTCTCAATCGGGCAGAGTTATTCTTATGAAATAATTTGAGAAGGATGGTCTTCTTCCAGAGCGGCATTTTTAATAACAAAATCTGAAATGCCCCAGCCGTTATAACTATACTTCTATATCATATTTATAATATTAACTTGACACCCACGATCATCTGATTTATTTTCCCACGGGGGGCAGAGGTTCTGAACCCGACAATTCAAAGTTTATCTTTGACCCGATTCAATCATCCACAATTCCCAGTTTTTCCGGATAATCATCGCTCCTGATCAGTTCAATGGCTGTTTTTAATACATCATCATACTGCAGGCCGGCATTGATTCTGCCATATTCCCCTTGTAAAAAACCATGGATTTCCATATGGAGCATACGAAGGATTTGTTCTTTAGATTCGAGAAGATACGTCTCTGTTTTTTCAAAATACCGCTTTTTTATTCCCTGAATTAACGCTTCAGTTTCACCGTCAAGCGCATGAACTGTCCGAAGCTCCTTTTCGAGTTTTTCTATGGATTTAAAATCCGGCGATTTGTAAACATAGGATTTTTCATTTAAATACCGGGTAAAGTGGTTAAACAGCTCATCCCGGTTTTTATTGTTATCATACCCGGAATATTGTTCCGAAAAATTCCGTGCAAAATCAAAGTAATACCCTTTGTTCCAGATATCAGCTGCTGCGGGCAACATAATTTCAGATTCTACTAGAGTGTCCGGAACAATTCCCCCGTTATTGGGCATTTTCCGTCCCCCGCGGGTATAATATTCGATCGAAACCTCATCGCTTTTCAGGATAATTTTACTTTTTTCAAAATAATCCTCTTTTTGTATCATCCTCCCGCTGGGGATATAGTACTTTGACGTTGTTAGTTTTAAAGAGCTTGAATCATCAAGACTGATAATGTTTTGGACCAGACCCTTCCCAAAGGAAGCAGTACCCACAATAATTCCCCGGTCAAGATCCTGGGTTACGCCGGCGACAATCTCAGAAGCAGATGCGCTGCCCCCGTTTATCAATATTGCAACACGCGTTTTTGGATCAATAACCGTTTGACGATTTAATGCATATTCCCTGTTAATCCGCGGATTTTGTCCCCTTGTAGAAACGGCAATATCTGTTGAATTTATGTACAGATTCAGAATATCAATCGCTTCTGTCAGCAGTCCGCCTGAATTATTTCTCAAGTCAAGAATCAGAGCATCAATACCATCTTTTTTAAACCGGTTTAACGTGTCTTTTATTTCATCAGAAGCATCTTTGGAAAAACCGTTCAATTTTATATAGACAATTCCCGGTTCAATAAAACCGGCATACGAGACTTCCTGTAAATGAATGATTTCTCTTACTATTGTAACATCTTTCATTTCCCTTTCGGCATATCGGTAAATAGTTAATGTTACAGGCTCTCCCGGAGCTCCCCTTATTTTTCCCGATGCATCATTCAGGTTCATGCCGATCGTGGAAACGCTGTCGATTTTCATGATCCGGTCGCCCGGCAGAAAACCCATACGCCACCCGGGTGTCCCTTCCATGGGAGATATAACGGTCAGTGTGTCATTTCTGATCCCGATTCGAACACCCACACCGCCGTACTGACCGGTTGTCAGTAAATCCATTTGAAATTTTCGGCTTTTCTCAAGGTATTCCGTATACGGATCCAACGATTCTGTCATGCCGAGAATTGCTGCTTTAGCCAGTGCTTCCGGATCAACATCATCGGCATAATACTGCATAATGGCGTAAAAGGCCTTGTTGATTTTTTCCCGCGATTCAATAATATCTTTATTGGTGACTGACGCCGGGGATAACCTGATAATAATGAATATTAACAGAACCCCTTTGAAGGCATTTTTAAACATAGTTTTTTACTGATAGAATTGTTTGAATTGTCATACTGATCCGGTCCGGCGATTCACAGCCGTCCAAAATAATACAGCGATCCGGTTCATCCCTGCCTATGGAGAGAAATCCGTCACGAACTCTTTCCCGAAAATGATTATGTTCATTTTCCATGCGATCCGGTGATTTTCCCGCCTGCTTCATCCTCTCAACTGACATGTCCGGGTCAATATCAAAAATAAACGTTATATCCGGAACAAGTCCGTGTGCACCAATACGGTTCAGTTGGCGAACCTGATTTAGATCAAGCTTCCGTCCATAACCCTGATAGGCAGTTGTGGAATCATAAAAGCGGTCGGATAAAACGATCATGTTTTTCTCCAGTGCCGGTTTTATAATTTCCGAAACAAGCTGGCTCCGTGCAACGGCAAACAGCAAAAGTTCGGTCATGGGAGCCATTTCCGTATATTCACGATTCAGAAGGATTGCCCTGGCTGCTTCTCCAATCGTCGTTGAACCGGGATCACGGATTTCAAGAACATTACACCCTTTGGATCGTAAGAATGTTGCCGTATTTCGGACTTGTGTGCTTTTACCGCATCCGTCTAATCCTTCAAATGTTATAAATATTCCTTTACCTTCCATTGATATAACTCACCCCCAGGGATGTAACCGTCCCAAGTCCGCCGTAACTGAATGCAGACAAATTGATTGATACGCCTTTGAACGAATATTTTCCGCCAAGGGCAATCCCGGCAATATAATCCGTTCCCAGGTTGTCTGTCTGGAGTCCGCGTCGCCGGAAATCCAGACCGGTCATAAACTGCAGCGATTCGGATCCCTGAAAATATCCGCCCAGTGTCAGGTTATCCAATTCATGACGCCCCTGATATCGATAATCAATATTCATTTTCAAAGGGAGATATTCAAGATGGTGTGTAACGGAAAACCGGTAATGGTTCTGTTCCGTTAAGGAATAGTCCGTATAAACAAAGGCAAGATGTGTTTTATCCTGAAAAAGTGTAATTGTTACGCCATAGGATAACACGGAATATGCATCCCGGCTGTCAGCGATATGATCCGTAACATAGCGGGCAGAAGCGCCTGCACTGAGTTTTGATGACAATCTGCGGCTTAAAGCGGCAAAGTATTGGATTCGGCCTGCCGTAAAATCTCCCGTAAGAACACCTTCCGGATCTCGTTCATCGAATTCGCCGTAAAGTTCATTGTTCAATCCAATCGAAACCGTGTTTTTCCGTTTACTAAAGCGTCCGGTAAGCTGAGTCACCCGAATACCTGCCGGTAAAAGACTTAATTCCGCCGAGGCAGAGTAGTTGAGATTTGCCGGAATGAGGGAAGGATTGATCCAGACATTTTCAGGTATAACATGAAGGGCGCCGCCGGAGCGTGCCAATCCCCAGTAGGATGGCGATGCAAGGATATCTGTTTCAGGTATGATATCTGCCTTGACACCGGATACAGATACAAACAGAAGAAAAGTCAGTAATATTTTTTTATTCATGGTCGGAATTTACACTTTTTCATTTCACTTATGAAGCCGGCATATCGTTATGTTCAATGCTGTCTTCGATACTCCATTTTTGATAAATCAGCCTGTTTTTTCTTTTAACTTTGAGCCATGCAAGCAATACGAGCAGTGGCAGAATAATCCATAAAAGATAATGGATGTCCACCAGTGCATAGGCTCTGTATTGTTTTTTTGCCCATAATTGCCAATTTGTGCTGTAGTATTCGGGGGCATATCCAAAAACAATTTCAAACGCTTCATTCCAGCCGAGACCTTCATTCATGAGAATTAAAAGTCTCCCTATGGAGTGATACCCGTGTTCTGAAATGAGATAATAAACCGCCGAAACACTCTGGGCATAGGCCAGCTGAGCTCGGTTTCTTTCAAATTTCAGTACATCATCAATTTTATGAAGGTCAATAAATTTCCCATAAAGGGCTGCCTGTCCCAGAAGGACTTTCTTCTTCCAGTCGAATTGTTCTGCCTCGAACTGTGCCAGTCCTTCATTAAGCCATCGGGGGAAATACCCGGAACGGACAACCGGTTCAAGCGCCAGGTGGACCATTTCATGATAGAGGGTGGACGCAAGTTCAGGAAAACTCTGCCGGCTGAAGCGGGGACTTTTTAACAGGATTTTTCGTCCCTGATACTGAGCTGCAGCCATTCCCCAATGGGGGAAATCATCTCCGGAATTCTTACGGAATGTGCTCTCATCCGAACTGATAACAATACTGAAAGGCGTCAATTCCAAACTTAACTTCTGGCGAATTTCATTTTGAAAAATCTCCGCCCTGCCGGCAACATATTCTGCCACTTTATGATCTTTCCCGGCATATTCCACCGTAAAATTCTTTTTTACAAGAGTTTCTGCATGTAAATACCCTATAAAAAAGCAGGCAATGAGAACTGTGGAAAATATTTTAATTTTGGTATTCATTAATTCATTGCAGCGGGATCGGCATCAAGGAGAATATTCAGTCCCTGTTTTTTATTTCTTTTATCATAGGATATGCCAATCAGGATTTTTTTTATGCGTTTCATAAGCTGATCTTCATGCCGTTTGAATTTTAGGAGTATTTGCCAGCGATACGTTTCCTTTAGTTTTTCAACAAGCGCCGAAGAGGGACCAAGAACTTGTTCACCCGGCATATACCGTTTGCAAATATCAGAAATTTGCTTTGCTCCGGCCATAACCCGTTCACGGCTTTTTCCGCTGACTCGAACCATGATCAGCCTGCTGTAAGGAGGATATAAGAGCTGTTCTCTCCGATCCAGTTCCTGTTTGTAAAAAGTTGTAACGTCCAGACTGGCGGCCAGTTCCACTGCCGGATGTTCAGGCAGCCAGCTTTGTATGATAACCCGTCCTGCCAGTGTCCCCCGGCCGCTGCGCCCTGCCACCTGTGAAACCAGTTGCCATACACGTTCTGCACTTCGAAAATCAGGAATGCCCAGACCTGTATCTGCATTGATGATGCATACAAGCGTTACATTGCTGAAATCAAGTCCTTTGGATACCATCTGGGTTCCGACAAGTATATCATAGGTATGTTGTTCAAAGGCATTCAGAATTTTTATGTGGGCATGACGGTCGCGGGTTGAATCCAGATCCATCCGAATGATCCGTGCTTTGGATATTCGTTTGCTGATTTCATCTTCCACACGTTGGGTTCCGCTGCCGGAAATCGTGATTTTTTTTTCACCGCAGGATGGACACTTCTGAGGAATATTCTCGTGATGGTCACAATAATGACATATCAATTGATTATACGGTTTATGCCATATCATGGAAACGGAACAATGCGGGCATTCCAGTGTTGAGCCGCAGGAACTGCACCGGGCAAACGTGTGATAACCGCGCCTGTTCAATAAAACGATAGCCTGTTCGCCCCGTTTAAGACAATTTCTCAGTTCTTCTATCATTTCCGGACTGAATAAGTCATCTTCCACATTCTTTTTACGCATGTCAATGATGTGCACTTCCGGATATCCTGCCAAACCGAATCGTTCTCTTAATGTCAGCAGATGATACTTTTTTGTTTGCGCCAGAAACCAGCTTTCAACGGAAGGGGTTGCCGATCCCAGAATGACCGGAATATTCAGCAATTTTGCGTAAAATACCGCAGAATCCCTACCGTGGTATCCTGGAGCTTGTTCATGTTGTTTGTATGAAGAATCATGCTCTTCATCAACAACAATCAATCCAGGATTCTGAAAAGGAGAAAAAAGGGCACTTCTTGCACCAATGACAACCTGAATATACCCCCGTCGGATCATGTGCCATGTCCAGATTCGTTCAGCCGGGCTCATCCTGCTATGCCAAATAGCGACTTTTTCACCAAAAACACTGCGAAACCGGCCGGCCACATGGGGTGTTATAGAAATTTCAGGAACCAGGATCAATGCTTGTTTCCCGCGTGCCAGGGCCTCACAGGCCAGATGAATATAAACTTCTGTTTTACCGCTTCCCGTAATGCCGTGAAGCAATACGGGATAAAATGAATCAAAGTTGGAAATAACCGTTTTAATAACATCTTTTTGTTCAACCGTCAGTTTAATATCCCGCACTTTCGGTTCATACCCGCTAGAAAAAGGATCGGAAGACACTTCCATGTCAATGGGTGTAAGAAACCCGTTTTTAATCAGAGTTTGAATAACAGAACGGCTAACTCCGGCTGCTTTCTGAAGGTCAGTCACGGAAAATTCTTTAACCGCCTGACTTTTTAAAAAGTTGAGGACTCTTGCATGATTTTGCCGTTCTGCTTTCTTCCCGGGATCCGTTAAATATACAGCTTTGACGGTTCGAACGGATTTTTCAACAGAAAATACGTTGTCCGGAAGGATCTTTCGATTTGAAATCAGCTCGTTTACAAGAGTTTTTTTATCGTCAGAAAGTGCGTTGATAAGATTTAATGAAAGCCCTGAAGCCGGAATGTTTAATGACAGAACATCTGTATCCGTTTCAAATTCGGGAGCCGGAAAATAGCGAACTTCCTTTTTAAATCCGCTCTCCGAGGGGTGAGCGGCACGATAAACAAGCCCGATTGGAGCCATATAATAATCTGACATCCAATGAAACAGATCTCGTTGGGCTTGAGTAAATAAGGGCTCATTATCCCGGATTTCGGATATTTCTTTCAATTTGAATTTGTCGTCTTCAGGAGAAACATCAGAAATGCCAACACAGTAGCCTTGTTGCCGTCTTGAACCAAAGGGGGCTATGACGCGGCAACCCGGTTTAAGCCGATCTTTTAAAGAATCCGGCACCATGTACGTAAATGTCTGCATGACATCTATAGGAAAAGCAATTTCACAAACCTTCGCAATCATAAAGGAAGTTATTCCCGGAAAAATTATTACTCAACAAAAAAGGTCCTGTCAACTGTCGACAGCACCCTTCTGTAGTTATTAAACCGAATCCGGAAAACCGGATCCGGGGAATTTACTCCTTAACGACCCAGAGTTTAACCTGGGCAGTTACTTCCCCGTGAAGTTTAATGGGAATATCATAGACACCCAATGCTTTAATGGGCTCAGAAAGGTTGATGTGACGTTTATCCACTTCAAACCCTTTTTCAGCCAGCAGATCAGCAATCGTTTGTGATGTGACAGAACCGAAAATTTTGTCATCTTCACCGGCTGCAACAGATGTAGTCAAAGAGATATTCTTTAACTTTTCCGCCATTCTTTTGGCTTTATCAATCGCCGCTGTTTTCTTTCTGTCCACATTCTTTTTCAGTTCGTCTGCGATCTTAAGATTAGAGCGGGTTGCTTCAACTGCCAAATCTTTTGGAATAAGGAAATTCCGGGCATACCCATCCTTAACCGTAATGATATCTCCGGCATTCCCTAACGTATCAATATTTTTCTTCAATATTATTTTCATGACGGATATCTCCCTTAATTTTGAGTTACATTGTAAGCATAGGGCAGAAGGGCAATATTCCGGGCACGTTTGATTGCCGTTACTAATTCGCGTTGATGTTTTGAGCAGGTACCCGTAACACGACGGGGAATAATTTTCCCTTGTTCCGTGATAAAACGGCGAAGTGTTTTATAGTCTTTATAATCTATTTCAAACTTCTTGTTTTCACAGAACTTGCAGACTTTTTTCTTTGAAATGAAAGCCATTTCATGTTCTCCTTTTATAAATGATAAACCGGTCTATACAATTTCTTTAGAAGAAACGTCTTCTTCATCTTCGGCAGTATCCGAAGTTGTTTCTTCGAATTCATCTTCTTCATCTTCCTCTTCATAATCATCTTCGTCCAGATCCAGGTCCTCTTCTTCTTCAACAGAGGAAACAGCGATAGGTTCTTCTGTCTCTGAAACGTTGTCTTTGATTCTGAAAGGCAGTCCAGTGGGCTTTTCTTCAAGACGGATAATCAATTGAGCCAGTATCTGTGCCTGAATTTCAAACCATTTCTGAAGTTCAATTACAATTGAAGGGCTGGCTTCAAAATGCATCAGGACATAAGATCCGGATTTTTGTTTTTCAATGGGATAAGCAAGCCTCCGTTTACCCCAGTCATCCACTGCCAGAAGAGTGCCGCCCAATTCAACAATACGGTTTTCAACCATCTTTATCACTGAATTCAGACGGTCCTGTTCATAGTTGGGATGAACAATGAATAGTGTTTCGTAATACCTCAAGTTTGTATCTCCTTTATATTATTTCATTAACGTTAAGAATGACGCTGTTGAATGATGCATCCGCTGCATAATGAATTTTTATCATTCTCACTCCGTAATTTCCTTAATCCGTTACCGGCAAATAATCGGTGCTATCACCAAAGACACAACCGACATCAGTTTTATCAGTATATTCAATGATGGACCTGCCGTATCTTTGAACGGATCTCCCACCGTATCGCCTACGACAGATGCTTTATGGGCATCACCGCCCTTGCCGCCAAGATTCCCGTTTTCAATATATTTTTTAGCATTGTCCCAAACCCCGCCGGAATTTGCCATAAAAACGGCCATAAGCACCCCTGTTACTGTGGTGCCTGCCAGCAATCCTGCTAGCATTGAAGCATCGTAAAAACCTACAATAACCGGTACGCCAATCGCCAGCAGTCCGGGCATAACCATTTTACGGATGGCTGCAGAAGTGGAAATATCTACACAGCGTTTATAATCCGCTTTGGCATCACCGGTCATAAGTCCCTTTATCTCGCGAAACTGTCGGCGGACTTCTCCAATCATGGCAAATGCTGCATCGCCGACAGCCTGCATAGCCATTGACGAAAAAAGAAACGGAAGCATGCCGCCAATAAAGAGTCCGGCCATAATTCTGGGCTCGGTCAGATCAATCTGATCAATTCCGGCTGTCGTTTTATAGGCATTGAACAAGGCTAAAGCTGTAAGAGCAGCTGAACCAACGGCAAATCCTTTACCGATTGCCGCTGTTGTATTGCCAACAGCATCCAATGCATCTGTCCGTTTGCGAACGTCTTTTTTCAGGCCGGCCATTTCGGCTATTCCACCGGCGTTATCTGCAATCGGTCCAAAAGCATCCACGGAAAGCTGCACTCCTATTGTTGTCAGCATGCCGAGTGCAGAAATTGCAATTCCGTACAATCCGGCATAATTACTGGCAGCCATGATTGTTCCTGCCAATACAATAATAGGTAATGCAGTACTTTTCATCCCCATGCTAAGTCCGGCTATGATATTGGTTGCCGTCCCTGATGAGGCCGCATCTGCGACTTTATGGGCAGGTTTTTTGTTATCAGCTGTATAGTATTCCGTAATTTTCCCAATGAGTGTCCCTGCTAAAATCCCGCATAAGGCTGAAATAAAGACGCCTGAAATATCCAGTCCGCTTTGCCGTCCTGACGTAAACAATCCTTCCGGTAAAACGGCTCGAATAATGAAGAATGAAAGGATCATCATCAATCCGGCCGAACCATATTCGCTGATATTCAGTGCTTTATGTGGATTCAACCGTTTACTGCCCCGAACAAGAAACACACCGGCAATGGAGACCAGAATTCCAACCGCAGCCAGGATCAGGGGCAGCAGGACAAACTCGCCATGGAATTTTCCATTCACTGTAACCGTTGCTCCCAAAACCATGGCACCGATTATTGATCCCACATAGGATTCAAAAAGATCGGCACCCATACCGGCGACATCCCCCACGTTATCACCCACATTATCGGCAATTACGGCAGGATTTCTGGGATCATCTTCCGGAATACCGGCTTCGATTTTACCCACCAGGTCCGCACCTACATCCGCTGCTTTTGTATAAATACCGCCGCCAACACGGGCAAAAAGTGCGATGGAACTGGCTCCCAGGCTAAATCCGCTAAGAACAGGCAGAACCGAAATTCGAAGGGTTTCCGGATCCTCTCCAAACAGTCTTGTATAGAGAATAAACAAAGACCCCAATCCCAGCAATCCAAGTCCAACAACACTGAGTCCCATGACCGAACCGCCGGAAAAGGCTACAACCAATGCTCTGGATAGACTGCTTTTTGCAGCTTCCGTTGTTCTGACATTGGCTGTAGTCGCAATACGCATACCGATATACCCGGCAAGACCGCTGGTCAAAGCCCCGGTCAGAAAGGACAGGGACACCAGTCTGAGTACACCGGAATAGCTCACAAAGAGCAACACCGTAACGACAGCAATAAAAACGGTGAGGACTTTATATTCCCGAACAAGAAAAGCCATCGCTCCGTCACGGATATTTTGGGCTATTTCCTGCATTTCCTTGCTTCCGGGATCCTGCCTGTAAACCCAGACAGACCGGTAAAAAGCATAGAGTAACGCAAGAATACCGGCAGCCGGGATCAACCATGTTACAAGAGTTATCATAACTTTTTCTCTCCGGATATATCATTGATAGAATCATCATTATCGCTTCTGTCATTCCGGTTATACATGTTCATAACCGTATTCAAATCCGTTTTAAGAAAGAGTTCCACAGCATCAGCTGCCTTACTTACCAGTTCATTAAGCTGGGTCTTTTCATGTGCATAAAAAGGCTTTAACACATAGATTTCTGCATCCATGGTCCGTCTGTCAGGCGTGTTGATACCGATTTTAAGACGGGGAATTTCCTGTGAACCCATACTATTGAAAATGGACTTTAATCCATTATGTCCGCCGGCAGAACCGGCCGGACGAATTTTTATGCGTCCAAAGTCCACATCCAGATCATCATGAACGATCAGCATCTGATCTAAATCAACGGTATATCGTCTGCAGACATCCTGAACGGCCTGTCCGCTGTGGTTCATATACGTCATGGGTTTAATGAGAAGTGATCCGGTACTCATCCGGGATTCAAGGAAAGCACCTCTGCCGGTTTTAAACTGCAAATTATTCCTTATCGCCAGCTCATCCAGGACCATAAATCCCAAATTATGCCGCGTTTGTGCATATTTTTTCCCCGGATTTCCCAAACCGACGACCACTTTCATATCTCCGGATTATTCCTCAGTTTCTTCTCCGTTCTCTTCTTCTTCACCTTCGGCCTCTTGTTCAGCTTCGGCTTCTTCTTCTACGAGAGTTGCCTTGGACGGAGGTGTTACCGTTACGATCAAAGCATCTTCCGGTGTTAAAATATTCACGCCTTCAAGTGACAGATCGCTCACATGCAGCGTATCATTCAGTTTTAAATGACTGATATCAACATCCAGCTCATGGGGAATTTCCCCTGCTTTACACTTTATGTGCAATTCATAGAGATGGGTATCCAGCAAACCGCCTTCTTTAATTCCGGGAGCTGTGCCGGTAAAATTAATCCTTACAGCCACTTCAATCTCTTCTTCAAGACTGACACCCTGAAAATCCACATGGATTATTTCATCTGAAACCGGATGATATTGTATGTCTTTAAAAATGGCTTTTTTAGGACGTTTCCCATCATCTACAAACAGATCTACCAGTCTTTCGCCGGTTTTTAAAACTTTATGCAACTCCAACAAATCAACACTCAAAGGCATGGGTGTTTCATTATGTGTATAATAAATACACGGTATCCGACCGGAAGCACGAAGCTTTTTCATCTTCTCTTTTCCCACATCGGTTCTTTTGACAACATTCAATTTGACTGCTTCTGTCATTTTATCGTTTCTCCTATTTTCAATGATGATTTATCTGAAAAGTACACTTATTGAATCTTCGTTATTTGTTCTCTGGATTGCCTCTGCAAAAATATCTGCAACAGAGACAATATCCATTCGATCAATCCTCTTTTCAGGAGGAAGGTAAATGGTGTCCGTTGTTATGATCCTGTCAATGGGCGAATTCTTTAACCGTTCAATTGCTTCACCGGAAAGGACCGGATGGGTGAACATGGCATAGATATTTAATGCACCCAGATCTTTCAGGCGTTTGGCGCCGGCAACAAGGGTCCCTGCCGTATCACACATATCGTCAACAATCAAAGCCCTTTTCCCTTTCACGTCTCCGATCAGATGCATTACCTCTGATTGGTTGTGCCCTGTCCGGCGTTTGTCAACAATCGCAAGGCTCCGGTTCAATACGCCTGCATAGCTTCTGGTCCGGTGAACACTTCCCATATCCGGTGCAACAATAACCAAATCAGAGCTCGTATCATCACTCAGTGAAGCACAGTGTTCAAGCAATGCCGGTCTGGAATACAGGTGATCAAAGGGGACATCCACATAACCCTGGATCTGTGTGGAATGAAGATCCATTGCCATTATACGGTCAGCACCGGCTTTCACCAGCAGGTCCATAAACAAGCGGGCAGAAATCGGAACTCTGGGCTGATCTTTTCTGTCCTGCCGGGCATAACCGTAATACGGCAAAACAGCTGTGATTCGTGATGCTGAAGCCCTTCGGGCAGCATCAAGGATCAGAAGAAGTTCCAGATAGTTTTCTGCCGGAGAATTTGTGGATTGGATGATATAAACATCCTTCCCCCGGATGCTTTCTTCAAAACGCACCCAAATCTCACCATCACTGAAGTGCTTGATGGTCAACGGACCGACGCTAATTCCCAGCTTTTCACAGATGCTTTCAACCAGGGGCCGGTTAGAACTCCCGGAAAATACTTTCAGTTCGCCATACATGAGTATGTACCTCTGCTTTGGATTAATAAAAGACTGTTATATGTGGAAGTGAGCTCAGGGGAGAGGAGTCGAACCCCTATTGACGGGACCAAAACCCGCTGTCCTGCCATTAGACGACCCCCGAGTATCATGTTTCACCTGTTGGCTGACAAATATGAACACGGCCCCATGACTTCAGGGTTTCCCCGCAAGCCACAGCTTTGTCATCAGAGCAGAATATCCCATACACAGTCGAGCCGGAACCCGACAAACCGGCAAACAATGCTCCGCAGTCAAGCAGCGCAGTTTTTATAGCACCGATTTGTGGATATGCCGGAATAATCACCCTTTCAAAATCATTTTCAAAAAACCGCCAGGAAAATCCCTGACGCAGAAAGCTCGAAATATTAGTTTTTTTCACCGTATCTGTCAAGGAAATTCTCAGCTCTTTGTATGCCCAGGGTGTGGAAATGTGAAAAGGCGGCATAACAAGGCATACGGTCCAATCCAGGGGTATTTTTACAGGTCTCAGTTCATCCCCGATTCCGGTAGCATAAACCGTTCCCCCTTTCAGGAAAAACGGAACATCTGCCCCCAGTCCGACAGCCAGCGAAAACAAATCCGGCACATTTTCGCACAGAGATGAAAAATATTTCAGGATTGCCGCCGCATTCGATGACCCGCCTCCCAATCCTGCTCCTACAGGAATATTTTTCTCCAGAGAAATCTCTGCTCCCAGCCCATCGGGCAGATAAGGCCTTAAACTGTTGATTGCTTTGAGAATCAGATTTGTGTTATCAATGGGAATTCCTTCCTGATTGCAGGTCAGATTAAAATTTCCGCGCTGGTTTACTTCAATATGTATGATATCAGCAAAATCAATCTCCTGAAAAATTGTTTCCAGCAAATGATAACCATCTGTTTGTCTTCGCCCTAAAATCCTTAAACCAATATTTATTTTTGCATTTGCCCGGAGGATTGCCATGATATCAATCCTTAAGGACTTTATTCAATCGCCGAAGACTCTCTTCTTTTCCGAGATAATAGACAATTACGCCCAGCTCAGGTCCGTGCAGATCACCGGTTAAAGCAATACGGACAGGCATCCATAAATTTTTGCCTTTTACACCGGTCTCATTTTGAACCGCCTTCATGACGGGGAAAAAATCAGCCGGTTCGTTCACAGGAATCGATTCCAGATTTTTTACCAGCACTGATAAAACATTCCGCGTCCTCTCCAGCGTCATTATTTCAGCCCCCTCTCCCTGGACAGGAAGACTTGCTTCCCGGATAAAGGGCTCCAGTTTTTCCGGCAACTCATCAAATCGAGATAATCCTGATTTAAGTGTCCGCAATACTAAATTTCCCCGATTATTCAGGGCAATGCCTGACAGCCATTTTTCTGCTTCATTCAAGTAAGCGGTATCATCCATTGCCTGAATGTACTGCTGATTCATCCAATTGAGCTTTTCTACATTAAATACAGCCCCTGCCTTATTAACACGATCCAGAGAAAAGAGTTCTATTAGTTCGTCCATTGAAAAAATTTCACGATCATCTCCCGGATTCCAGCCCAGTAATGCCAGGAAATTGTTAAGTGCCTGAGGTAAATATCCTTTGGCAAGATAATCTTCCACGGCAACGTCACCCTGACGTTTGGAAAGTTTGGATTTATCGGGATTGAGAAGAAGCGGAAGGTGTGCAAAAACAGGCGGCTTCCAGCCGAGATAATCATACAGCAGTAAATGTTTGGGAAGAGAAGGAAGCCATTCTTCACCTCTGATAACATGTGTAATTCCCATATAATGATCATCCACAACGTTGGCTAAATGATAGGTAGGAAATCCGTCTGACTTGATCAAAACCTGTTCGTCTATCCGTTTGTATTCCACACTTACGTCGCCCCGGATTTCGTCATGAAACGTCATTGTTCCTTCTCCGGGAACGTTCATGCGAATGACAAAAGACTCATGCCGAGCTCTGAATTCCGACTCGGCAGGATCCAAATCCCGGCACAATCCGTCATAACCCGGCGCTTCTCTATTGGCGATCTGCTGACTTCTGAGTTCTGCCAGCCTTTCTTCAGAGCAGAAACACCGGTATGCTTTTCCCTCTTTCAGCAGACGGGTTACTTCTTTATCATAAATATGCCGTCTCTGACTTTGGAAATAAGGGCCGTTACTGTTTTCTATTCCCGGACCTTCATCCCAATCCAGCCCCATCGCTTTCAAACTGCCGATCAGATTTTCAACGGCCCCTTCAACATATCGGGATTGGTCTGTATCTTCAATCCGTAAAATGAATCGACCCTTGTGTTTCTTTGCAAAAAGATAATTATATAGTGCCGTTCTGTGTCCGCC
>DKER01000172.1 GCA_002452555.1 Fidelibacterota bacterium UBA6817
TCCAGCACAGGTTTTAGTGACAGTCGAAGATTCAATATCAACGGTTCGGAAACAAACGTTTTATCCGTATTGTCAAAACTGGCAACGAATCTGTTTTCACCGGGTTTTAAGGGAATTTCCAAGCTGAAGATTGAATCGTCCGGATTCACGGTTACAGGAATAATATCCTGATTCCATTGAAGCGAACCGGTTAAGACAAGAGCCGAATCAAGTTTTCCACGCACGACCTGATACCGCGACCAAACTTCAGCATCGTGACTGAGCCACCGTACGGGTAAAGCTTTCAGGCAAACTGGCGGCATAAGAAAAATACAATTAAAAGCAATGATGATCCTGTAAATATATTTTTTTAATAAGGGCATTAATACTTCCCGTATGTTTTGGCAACTTCAACCATTTTAAACAGATTTTCATCCGGCGTATCGAGAGCACACTGGTCACCGCTTGACAGGACAAAACCGCCGTCATAGCCCACATCATCAATGAGTTTTTTACATTTATCCTCGACCTCCTGAGGAGTTGCTCTCAATAGAAAGCCCGTTGTATTAACGTTACCTTTAATCGATAATTTCTTCCCGAACCGTTTTTTTATTTCAGCAAGATCAATATTACCGCCCGGCGGTTCTTCCATCGGTTCCATGGATGTAACATCGCTTTCTGTCGCAACAATTTCCACCAGCGGCCAGGATTTCCCGCATATATGCAAATGACAGGGCATATTTGCTGATTTACAAAGAGCAGATGCTTTTTGAATAAACGGCAGCTCATATTTTTTAAAAATATCCGGGGAACTCACACTCAGGCTTGCACTGGATCCGCCAAGCATTACCATGTCCGGTTTTGCTTTAATCAATGCCCGGATATTCGCAAGAGAATATTCAAGCCAGAGTTCATGAACTTCATCCATAAAATCCGGTTCCATCATGAAATCCATAAAAACATTTTCAAATCCTCCGTCGCGATAATTGAACCACCAATCCTGAAAGACCGGGATCATGCCAAGATAGACACCCAAATCACCAATTATATGTTTATCCCGAAATTCCGATTCCCAGGTCCAGTTTCCGACACCCATAATCAGCTTAAACTTTTCAAAATCAGCTTTTAAGTCCTTGATTGGTTTGGAGCTTCGCCAGGATGGTTCTGCGGCAAAGAACATTTCTTCTTCATACAGATCCCCTTTTGACGTATGCCAAACCCTTTTTGCAAGTTTCCCTTCCGGGATGTCAACAATTTCCGATTCACATTCAGGAGAACCGGACGGTTTAATTTCTTTTAAACCACCGTACATGTAAAAACCATCCATATTGAAATATTTCACAGCATTTACATAGACTTCTCCGTGTGTTGCTGATGTCCAGCCATAGTGTTCCCGGCCATCAAGCAGAATTTCATAAAAAGGGCGTCCGTCCAAGCGATCCGGAACCATCACGGAAATATCCGGACTGACCGGAACATAATCCGGTTTTCCCCCGCGTAATGCAATCAGCAGTCGTTCTTTTGATGTCATAATATTATCCTGTTATTCAGTTTAACTTCCATTTTTTTGCAATGATTTGAGCCGGTCAACCGCCGCTTTCTTTTCACCGTTTGGCGAGCGCAATAATCCTCCGCTCTTTAAAAATGCATATCCGTCAATCAGATCATACCAATTTGCCGCTTTGATCAAAGGCCGGCTGTAAGCGTACGTAAAAATTTCCTCAAGCCAATCCGCCTGAAGTTCTTCATCCCAATGACGGTGCCATTCATACGGCATCGTCGAAAAGTCTTTGGTGTCCGGTTCTACAAATTCCTGTGTTATTCCTTTTGAGGGAGCTCCAATTTCCGCAAGCTGTATCTCTTTGCCCAATCCTTCAAACCGTTCAATGGCACTTATAAAATCCATAGGCGTTTTTGCGGTAAAATACACCTGAACACCGACAGCATCGAAATCCGCACCTGCTTCAATAAGCTGTTTGGTAAATTGAAAAGGGGTGCGTTGTGGATATTTGGCAGGTATCTCATGCCACATGCCTTTCTGAACATACTCACCAAACGGACAACAGTTGTTAATCAGAATTTTAATGTCAGGATTCACATCTCGGATCACATCACACGCAAAACGGGTCAGTTCGATCGTCTGATCATGATTGAGCTGTAACTCATTTGCCCAGTCATGCAATTCATTAACGACTTCCCAACCCTGTATCCTGTTTTTATAATGACCCACAACGGTTCGGATATGTTTCTCCAGGTATGTTAATACCTGAGGAAAAGACTTCCTTTTTAACCAATCCGGCGTTACCCAGGTATGTGTCCAGAAAAGTGGCCTTCCTTCAACAGTAATCTCATATTTTCTCAGATCATCCAGCAAGCGGTCCCGTTCTTCAAAGTGCTTTTGTCCTTCATCAGGCTCAAAATTAACAAAGTCACCGACCAGATAATGGGTTATGGTGGCATAATTAAAAACATCTTTAAAAAGTTCAAGAAAAAGTCCTGAATCCATCTGGTAGTATCCCCTGCTGTCACAACCAAACAGGAAATCTTTTCGGTATTGGTTTTTCTTGATATCCCGGCGGGCTTTATCCATTTCCTGCAATTCTCCGGCCCACAGTGCATAAAGCAGAGCTTTTTGAGATAAACGGGCCCGGGTTTCACTGCTAATGGTGCTATTTTCCGCATCCAACAGAAAATTCTCCGACAAATCCGTGAGACCCTGTACTTCCCGGGAGGGGGTCCACCCGTCACGGACAAATTGATCGTTCCGCCGCCGGTTCCTGCAGACACGCGTCCTGGCCAGTTCATAATTCAAATTATAAACTCTTGTCCCTGAAAAATCTGGCGTATAGCACTCTCCACCGTTATCGGCAGGCATCATCAGATATCCATACCCTTCTACATTCCAGCGCACATTCAGGCAAAATTTTGGTAATTCACCGGTTTTCTGAACGGCAATTCCTTCGCCATTCATTGTAATATCAGCCTTAAACGTATCTCCGTTTTCATCCGTCAGATAGGCAAAATCTCCCAAATGGGGACCTCTGCCTTTTTGTATAAAATAGGGTTTAAACACTATGTTTTTATCAGCCATGCTCATTTATCCTTTCATTGCTTTCCATTTCGCCTGAAGATTTATCAGTCGTTCAAATGATGCTTTTTTTTCGCCTGCGGGACTCCGCAGCACACCGCCGTTTTTAATCCATGAATGGGGATCGACAAAATCATACCAATTGACTGCTTCAATCCACGGTTTGCTGTAGGCTAACGTATAAACACCTTCAAGCCAGTCAGCCTGAAGCTCTTCATCCCAGGGGCGGTGCCAGATATAGGGTTCGTCAGGAAAATCAAGCTGACCGTTGTTGACCGATGCTTTTGTAGGTCCGGATGATGCACCAACTTCTGTTAATTGCACCGGTCTGCCAAATTTTTCCAGCCGCTCAATCAGCAGTATTGTATCCTGCAAATCACGATAAGGGAAATACATTTGTTGTCCAGTTATGGTAAAATCCACGTCAGCATCCACCAAATCCTGCATAAACTGATGGGGTGTACGCTGAGGATACGTTGCATCAAGTTCACCCCATTTTTTCAGCTGAACATATTCGGCAAAGGGGCAGCAATTGTTAATGAGACGATGAACATTTGGATTTGTTGCTTTGGCAACGTCACACGCCAGTTTGGTAACCTCAACAATCTGATCCGGTTTTAACCGGAGCTCATTCGCCCAGTCGTGGGCCTCATTGACCACTTCCCAGGCATACATGCCGTCCCCGTAATGACCAACAACTTTTTTTGTATGATCTTCAACATATTTCAGGAGTTTGTCGTATTTCATATAACGCAGCCAGTCGGGTGTGGTGGAATGATAAAACCAGAACAGCGGACGTCCTTCAACGGTAACACCTTTGTCGCGCAATTCTTTAAAAACAACATCACGTACGCTGAAATTCTTTTGCCCTTCTATCTTCTCAAAATCCTGATAATATCCGCTTAATAAATAATGGGTGATTGTAGCATAATTGAAGACTTCTGTAAACCGTTCCATAAAGAGTTCAGGATCCATTTGATAAAAAGCACGGGAGTCACAACCGATAAAAAAGTCCGGTCGGTATCCATTGGACAAAATGTCATAACCCGCCCTTTCCAGTTCCATTTTTTCTCCTGCAATCATGGCGTAACGCAGGGCATTTTGAGCATGAACGGCACATGAATCCGGTGAGGATTGATTTTTTTCAGCATCTTCAAACAGATTATCTGACAAGGCCAGCAGCGTTGTAATTTCTCGGGAAGGTTTCCATCCGTTCTTTGTCAACGATTTTAAACGGCGCCGATTCCTCAAAACACGGCTTTTGGCCAGTTCAAAGTTCAAATTCAGTTCTGTTTGTTTTCCCTTTCCGGGCAATTGATAAAAATCGCCGCCGTTATCGGCTGTAATATAAATATATCCAAACCCTTCAACGTTCCACCGGACGTCTATTCCAAATTTATCCTTTCCTTCCGTGTCGGATATTTTTACCCCATCGCTTGTAACGTGAATGTTGGAATGAAAAGCATCCCAGTTTTCATCGGAGGCATATGCCCAATCAAGAAAATGGGGACCGCGTCCTTTTTGCACGAATACCGGTCTGAACAGCAGCTCTCCAAGGTCCTGAGCACTTTTTGACCGTTTAGTGGTCATGATCAAAGGGCCTGCATAAGCATTTCCGGCAATAATTCCGCCTAATCCTGCATAGGCAGCTGTTTTAATGAATTTTCTGCGCGTTATTTTCGGCATTGTTTTCTCCCAAAATTTCTTGTTTTCATTCACCTGATCACGGGCGCTTTTATATCAAAACGCAAGGATTTTGGTTTCCCCGTTATACAGTATTGTTATGTCATTATCACCACTTGCATCTATATCGGAACCGATTATCTTGACCTGAAAGGTACGTGAGGCTGACATACCCGGATACGTTCCAATTCTTGTACTGATCGTCA
>DKER01000064.1 GCA_002452555.1 Fidelibacterota bacterium UBA6817
CGCTGAAAAAGTCATACCACGTCCCGGAGTCCGGGAAAAGTACATCCGTATTTTGTTCCACAACATCAAAATTCCCTACAACAACTGCTTTCATATCCTGTCCTGATAATTTGATCACTTTGACAAAACCGTCGGTATTCATGTCAACGGTTGTTTCTCCCGAATAAAAGAGTTTATTTGAATTGCGAAGAGTTAATAACGCTGATATTGTTTTATAAAGATTGTGTCGCTGAGCGTTTTCGTAATATTCCCAATGAACGGGTTTTTCACAGATGCGGCAGGGATTATCAATGGAAACATCATATCCCAGTTCACCAAACTGCCAGAGCATTTTGGGGCCGGGCATCGTATAGAAAAATGCAGAAGCCAGTTTAACCCGATTCAGGGCTGTGGAAAGATCTTTGGTGGAATAATCTCCGAAACTTTTACCCCAGGTGATATTCTTATACATCATCCGTTCTTCGTCATGACTTTCCATATAAGTGACCAAATGAGGCTTGTTCCATCCTCTCGATTTATAGTATCCCCATGAAAAATTTGACGCATACCCCATTGCGGCTTCCTGATAATCATGGGTAACATTCCCCCAGAGCATCATTCCGTAATCCGAAAGAATTTTTTCTTCGCTGTTATCAGCCCAGTGTTCCAGAATCAGATATGCATCAGGATCACGGGACCACACTTCATCCGCCATCCGTTTCAGAAGATTGATACGGGGCGTGTCATATCCCGGGTTTCCCGATGTATTTGTAAATCCTTTTGTAAAATCAAGCCGGTATCCGTCAATATGATATTCCTGCAACCAGTAAGAAAGAACCGAATCCATAAATGCCTGAGTGTGAAGACTTTCATGATCAAAATCGTAACCCCAGGAAAATTCCTGATTGGGCGAAACTTCATTAAACCACGGATTATCGGCAGAAGGACGGGATTGCAAACTGTTCCAATACATGCGAACCAAAGGGGATTGTCCATAGGAATGATTCAGAACCATATCCATAATCACAGCAATGCCTTCCTCATGGCATGTATTGATAAAGTGCTTCAGAGCGTTATTCGTTCCGTAATATTTATCAGGAGCAAAATAAAAGATAGGATTATATCCCCAGCTTGAATTCCCTTCAAATTCGTTAAAAGGCATAACTTCGACAGCATTGATACCCAGTTTTTTCAGATACGGGATTGTATCGATGAGAGACTCATAACTGTGATCTTCGAGAAAGTCACGAATTAGGAGTTCATATATTACCAAAGCATCATTATCCGGGCGGACAAACGCAGAATCGGTCCACGGGAATGGCTGATAATCAAATGTATTGAGGGTTGCTGTAATCTCTTTGGTTTTACCTGCGGGATAGGGTTTCAAACCGGGATAAACTGAAGACGGGATATAATGATCATTCCAGGGATCCAGGATTTTTGTCGTATAGGGATCGGCTATCCGGATTTTCCCGTCAATCAGATATTGAAAGGCATATTCTTTCTCCGGTTCCAGGGGAATCGTGATCCAGTACCATACGGCATCTGTTGCTTTTTCATCCCTGAATAATTCAAATTCCGGCGATACCATCCAATCGTTAAAATCACCGATAAGGTGAACAAAATCTTTATAGGGTGCAAAGAGAGAAAACGTGACCGTGTTGGTTTCCCTGTTCACTGATATCCCGTCCCGGAGTCCGTCAGGGCGTGATTCTTCCTTTTGTCCCGGATTCAGTATAATTATAAAAGACGTTGTATCGCTCACATTATGGGCATCGGCGGCTATCAGCCGGATAGTTATCATGGGATCAGCAAAGTCTCTGCACATTAATTCATAGAACAATGTATCATCAGAAACCGTCAGAACATTGTCATCATTGATCCATAGCTCTGTCCGTACAGTCTTGGTGAAAAGCTGGATGCTGGTTCCCATAATATGAACCGTATCGTTTTCATGTAAGAAAAGGGGTTCCCGGCGCGGATCATTGAAGGTCAGATTGATGGAAGGCGTGACAAAGCGTGCCGTGATCCCTGCTTCATAGAGGGGAATAAAAATATCCTTATTATCAACGTCCTTCCCTTCTTTATAACTTCCTCCCGGCTGAACGGAAGAACGGAATACAAAAGCCAGATGCGTTACGTTGACACTATCCGGGATACCGTAATATTCCCGGGGAAATCCGATTGACAGTTTCCATAGATTGGAAGAAATATAATCCAGTTTCGTTGCGGGAGTATCTTCTCCCCACTGTGTTTTCACAAATTTCCACTGGGATGTGGTTGCACTTTCGTCCGTGAGCACACCGGTATGAGCATAGATGGGACCGGCAAAATCCTTAAGTCCCTGATTTCCTTTTGTTGCATCAAAATAAACTACAATGGAATCGTTCACCGTTGGGAATGGCGGTTCGGATGTTACGGGAGATGCCAGTAATAAAACCCGCAACCCAAACAGCAGCGTCAATCCTTTCAAAAATGTATATCCTTTTCTCATTTCATCAGCACCATCTTTTGTGTTGCGATTTTACCACTTTGAAATACTCTCAGAAAATAGACACCGGAGGGGAGATTATCCATAGTTAAAATTAGTGTATACCCCCCCGGAGACGTTTCAGTGTGCATATCTTCATAAACCATCTTACCCTGAATATTATAAATATTTATCCGTAAGGGAGTACTTTCAGGCAAGTCAAGATTAATCCGAACAGTTGCATTAAACGGGTTTGGGTAGAGCTTTGTGATTCTGAAATTGCCGGTTTTGAAATCTCTGTCCCTGAGAGAGACAGGAAGAGTCGTATCAGGGGCAAAGAGCTTTTTATCGGTATACAGGCGGTATTCTCCCGGTTCGAGGGTACATGTCATATTTGTATTATCCACATAAGCACTGTCCCCGGAGAAGAAGTCGTACCAGAGTCCGCTGTGGTGAAATTCCGGCCATGATGTATTGGATGTCATACCGAAATTCCCAATAATCACGGCATTCATTTCTGCAGATGACAGTTTTATTCTCCGGTCCGGGACATTATCGGGTGAATACATTAATACTTCTGTTTCAGACGAACGAAATAAAGGATAATCCTTCCGAAGTCTGAGAAGATTTTTGTAGACATTGAAAAGACGCATTCGGTTTCTGTCATTTTGATACTCCCAGAGGACGGGTTTTGCTTCCGTTCTGCCATCTTCTGCAGGGAGTTCCTGATCATACCCCAGTTCACCGAACTGCCAGATCATTTTAGGACCGGGAATGGAAAAGAGAAAAACTGCATTGAGGGCCATGCGTTCAAGGGCTGTAACCGTATCTTTTGTGCAGTAGGACGGATTACAATTGCCATACTGATAATTTTTATACATAAGCCAGGGTTCGTCATGACTTTCCATAAAGGTTACCAGATTCATGGCCCACCAGCCGCGATTCCTGAAATAACCCCAGTTGAAATCGGAGTGATCCAGCCATCCCATGGACGCCTGACTGTAGGGTTCATTCATATTCCCCCAGAGCATAAAACCGCTGTGTGCCAGCGCTGTTTCCTCATCATTATCGGCAAAGTGTTCCAGAATCAGGATGGCATCATGTTTCACGGAACGGATATGGGATGCATAGTCGTTGAGAATATCAATGCGGCTTTGGTCATACCGGCTCCAGGCACCAATATCATCACCGGTATAATTTTGCGTAAAACCTTTGGACAGGTCGAAACGGTAGCCATCAAATCGGAATTCTTCGATCCAGTAAGCAGTGATCTGTTTTATGAGTTCTTTTGTCAAAGGGGATGAATGGTCAAAATCATATCCCACACTCATGGGATGGGGAGCTGTTACATTGAACCACGGGTTCTCCGGCAACGGCTGTCCGTAATCTCCTTCATTGTAGAGCCGTAGGAGGGGAAAATCACCAAAGGCATGATTTAAAACGATATCCATAATCACGGCAATTCCTGCTCCATGGCAGGAATCGATAAAGGTTTTCAGATCATTTTCTTTGCCGTAAGATTTATCCACTGCAAAAAAGAAGGTGGGATTGTAGCCCCAGCTGTCATTTCCGCCGAACTCGATCACGGGCATAAGCTGTATGGCATTCACGCCCAGCCTTTTGAGATAGGACAGGGAATCGGTAAGGGATTTGTACCATCTGTCCTCCAGAAAATCCCGGACAAGCAGTTCGTAGATAACCAAATCGGTCTGAGGCGGCAGGGAATAATCATTGTTCTGCCATACATAGGTTTCCGGAAGGGTTGTAAATGCCGAGACTGCATGTTCGGTTAAACCGTGGGGATAGGATTTAAGATCCGGATAAACAAAATCAGGGATATAATCATCCCCCGGATCCAGAATCTTCCGGGTGTAAGGATCAGCGATGCGGATCTCACCGTCTACAAGGTACTGATATGCATATTCAATATTGGAATTGAGTCCGTCTGCCGTTATCCAGAAATATGTTTTATTTCCGTCAACCTGTTTATTCATCAGCCAGTCGTCATCCACTTTCCAGTCGTTAAAATCGCCCAGCAGATAGACAAAATCCTTGCCGGGAGCCATGAGGCTGAAGGCGGCGGTTGTGTTGTCGATAATTGTGAGCCCATCTTTTACTGAGGATGGTTTGGTGATGAGTGCCGGTGAGGGTTCAACGATAAGTGAAAAGGTCAGGGTATCCATGATCCCGAGTGAGGAAAAAGCCACACAGTGGAGACAGCTTCTCCCCTTCCATGAGGGTTGAACCGTTCCTTCGTATGTAAGCGTATCAGAGGATGTGGAAAAGAGTCTGGTATTATTTCTCAGGAGGAACAGGGAATCGGCATCCACGCCAAGGGCGGCGGCGGTAAAGGAAATTTTCAGTGTATCGGAAATATTGAGAAACACGGGAGAGCGGTCAGGATGGCCGAATTTATCCACACCGGACGGTTCAATTAGAATTGTTGTCAGTCCGGGTTCATAGAGCATCACATAGATATCCGAACCGTCTTCGCTCCGACCTACCAATGAACCGTCCTCATTTCTGAACACAAATGCAAGGCGGAGGATTTTTTCATCCGTGGGAACGCTGTAAAAATCGTAGGGATTACCCACGGGGAGTTTATACAAATCTTCATCTTCAGGAATGAGTGTGTTTTTATCCTGATTGGCACCGGGTGCTTCACCGGGCCATGGCGTAATCACGTATTTCCAGTCCGACGGGGATGTGCTCTTATCCGTAATCACGCCCGTATGGGCATAAAGCAGACCTTCAGCGCCTTTCAGGGCAGCATTTCCTGCGGACGCATTGTAGAACACGGTTATGGAATCAAAACGGGTGGGAATGGGAGGAATGGTTGATACAGGAGTAGCGAAGAGGTGAACAGAAAAAAGGAAGAGAAAGACGAGAATTCTGAATTCCGGATTCTCCCCGACAACGGTCGGGATGAATTGAATGGATGAATTTTGAATTAATTCTGAGTTTTGAGTCTTGAGTTTTGAGTCTTGAATCTTGAATTTTGATTCTTGAATTTTGAGTCTTGAATCTTGAATTTTGAGTCTTGAGTTTTGAGTCATATTCTACTCTTATTCATTTATGTTTATTTTTGCCGGTTTAGGGCGCTGGGGGCAGAGGCTGGCCAATTCGGGAGATCGGCCCCGGTGAAATATACTTCGTTCATTTCACGGGCAGTCTGGCACGGGCGACTCGCAGGTCACCCCTAACAACCGGCTACTCCGCAGGATTAATCTCACTTTAAACACACAATCCCGACATTCATCGGGATCGTGCAATTTTCTTGAATCTTGAATTTTGAATCTTGAATGTTAAATCTTAAATCTTGAATCGTTCTTACCGCACCAGCGTTAATTTGATAGCCTGCCTGAATTCACCTGCATTCATCTTCAGGATATAGAGTCCGGAGGGTGCCGGTGCGCCTTTCAGGTCATAGCCGTTCCATGTGAGTTCAAAGGTACCGGCACTTGTATGAACCCGTTGGGCAGACCAGATGGTACGGCCGGAGAGATCACTGATGAGGAATGTCACTGTTTCCATGGCAGGGATCTGGTAGCTCAGAGTCACCGAGGGATTGAAGGGATTGGGATAGGCGGTTTTCAGGGCAAAGCCTTCAGTCAGCATCGCACCCTCAGCCTCAACCGTAACCTCAACCTTCTCCAGAACCGTCTCATTTCCGGCATAATCCACATCAGCTAACGTATAAACGTATGTTTTCCCCGGTTCAACGGACTTATCCGTATAGGCATACTTCGTTGTCTCAGTGGTTGTCCCCTGCCCTTTCAACGCATCAACCGTCGCGAAACTGGCAATCACAGTCTCGCTGCTCGTCCCTTGTTCCTCGCGACTGAGGAGAAAACCCTGGTTTTCGATCTCCGCGGATGTCTCCCATTCCAGAATCACATTCCCTTTCAGCGCTTTGGCTGTAAAGGCGGAAAGGGTGACGGGGAGGGAGCCATCAGGATATCTAATTTTTAGATTATTAATATAGAAATTTCTTTCGTTTCCTCCCCCAGTATCTCCTACATATGCTTTAAAACCAGCTACAACACCATTAATGTTAGAACTACTCCATGAAGCGTTATCATTATTACGTATTAAATCTATTTTAAACTGTGATAAACTTATTTGCGTTGCAGTCAATGTAATTGATGAATTTTCCTGCCAACCCCAACTTGTATTACCATAACCATCATTATTTATGTTAAAATTCCACAAATTTTCGCCAATATTATTAAAAAGATCAATTCCTCTATTTCCATCACGCCAATGAACGCTTAAATCAATTTCAAATTTATCATCAACACGTAAATCCTGAGAAAAATACCTTTCCGCATTATAATAACCTTCTTCAGCCCACATACCAAAAGCTTTATTATCTGTATCAATCAATCCTGCATGACTAGAACCTAAAAAATTACCTGCTTTTGCATTTTCACTAGTATATAAATTCCATGGTTGAAATCTATAACCTTCATTTGATTCATTTGCCCAAGTTGAATAATTTTCAGCCGCATCTGAATACTGTCCGTATAATAAATTACTACTGAAAAGTATTATTAATAATATCACCACTCTCTTCATCATCCACCTCCATTCATTCATAGTACTTTCTTTTTTATTTTACTTTCATTTTTCATTTGAATCAATATTTAATAACGGATATTATTCCTGTTTTATGTTCATTCTCAGGGTTTGGAGCTGTCCGGTGATGTCTGTTACTATAAGATTAACCGGGTGTTCGCCAATATCATCCGCTGCAGGTGTCCAGGAAAAGACGGCGGTCCCGTCTCCGTTGTCTGTCAGAATCGCCCCGTCCGGTTTTTCAAGGGCAGTCCAAATCAACAGATCCCCGTCTGCATCAGTGGCGGTGAGGTTAAGTGTAAGGGTTTGACCTAATTCTACCGTCTGGTTCCCAACAACCGATTCAATCACCGGCGGCTGGTTTCTATAGGAAATCACCTGCCAGTTAGTACCGCCGTTTGTATTCCAGGCCAGGGTCAGCAGGTCCGGATTATTGTCCAAATCACCGCCGGGTGTAAACTCCAGCGTACTGGTCAGGGCATAATAATGGATTGTATCCCCCAAGGCTGCATTATTCGGCAGGATGGCATAGTAATTCGTCCCTTCATCCTGCACCGCCCGGACAAACCCATCCGTCTCAAAACCGTTCACACCATAGCGTATATAGAGCGTTTCTTCCGGACTCAACACCTTATCCGTCGTGATAAACACCGTATCAACGAGGTTTTCAGTCACATAGCTCCCCCCTGCTCCGGATTCACCCGCCTGAGAGACAGTGAGAATGGCGACGGGCTGTTCCGACGTTTCCATGAAGATCGCACGGGTATTGGTATATCCCTTGTCTTCCCAGTTCACGGTGTACCATTTTCCGTTACTGACAGCAATGTTGTTATTTGCACCTGTATTAAATGTATATGTCTGTAATGTATTCATTGTGATACTGACGCCAGCCCATTTATTTGAAAAATAATTATCTGAGGGTCCACTGGTAAAGAGCCATTCGTATGTTCCGCCTGTGATATCTCCACCACTTTCCGCAACATGGATCGTTGTCTGCCATCGGGGTGTTCCGGTTGTGATTTTAGTGATTTTTCCACCGGTTGTCTGATTTCCATTGGCCAGTGCCATGACTGTCGGCGGATTCGCCCAAGAATTCCAGGCGCCGGGCATGTTTATTCCTTCCGGTTCGTAGATATCTGCAGCTAACAGTGTTGGAATCACAAACCATAGTATGTTCAGGAGTTTATGTTTCATTTTTTTCCTTTTTTGGAAAATCTTCTGTCACCCGACAGACCTCCAGAACAAAGACATGGGCATTTTTCCAAACCTCCAAATCCGTGAACTGTTCAATTTTCCCCATTTACATCCCCCATTTAAAAAACTCCCTTACCCCCTGCCATATGCCACTCACCATCTTCTACTTCAAATAAACTACCTTCTTTTGTTCAAACCACTCTCCTGCTCTCACAGCCAAAATATAGATTCCCGAGGAAAGGTTTTCAGGAGTCCAGACCCATGAATGAACACCTGCCTGCAATTCTCCCTGATGGATTAAAGCAGTCATACGCCCCGTCAGATCATAGATCTGAATATCAGTTTTTTCATATTTCGGCACATCAAGTTGAATCGTAACGGCCGGATTGAAGGGGTTAGGATAAGGCGCATGTAGCCGAAATTCTCCCGGAAGGCCTGTTTCAAGTCTGCTCACCCGGTGAATGGTAATGCTCACATTGAGTGTATCAGATGCAGCCCCGAGAAAGAGTGGCAGCAGGAGACATATCGTTACGAATGTTCTCTTAAACGTCATCGCCGGACTCCCGGTTTGTTTTCCCTGGGTGGCGCAATGCGGACCACGGCTTTGCCGCCCTGCCCATCTGTGACAATAAACAAAATATTCTCATAGGTTCCTGCCTGTCCCATCGCGGGAGTCCAGGTAAATGTGGCCGTATTATCCTCATTATCGGTAAAAGATGCGCCTGAAGGAAGGTTTTGGGATGTCCAGGTGAGATCATCACCATCCACATCCATGGCTGTAAGTGTAAATGTCAGGATTTCTCCTTCGTAAGCAGACGTATCCGTAATTGCAGAAACTATAACCGGCGGATCATTGACGGGAGTAACCGTGATTTTAATCAGGGATGTGTCTGCGCCAAGGTAAGCATCATAAGCCCGGACAAAAATAGTTACCGTGTCTCCCGGAACGGTGAAGAAATTGAGAGCCGGTGTAAGTGTCAGAACGGAATCCTGAGAAAGAGACGGTTGGACCGTTTCCGCCGAGCCGCCCCAGACGGCAAAGGATACCGGATCCTTGTCTGCATCTGAGGCTTTCAATGTAAACTGATAAAGAATATCCTCAGTCATAACTATATGAGCAGGGACATTCAGAACCGGGGCTTCATTACCCCGCTGGATAGTAACCTGTATACTCACATTGGTAGTCCCGTCCCAGAATCCGCCGCCGGACGCATTGTATCCGCCGTAAACCCAGTTAGTGCCGTCCAAAGAAAATCGGGAGGTAACATAATAGACTCCGGTTTCAGAAATTATATTATTCAGATTGAGCCAGTATTCGTCATTATTACCCGAATCCTCATTGTATGTGGCATCGTGCCATGTCCAACCTTCCCCGGAGGGATTTGTATTAGAAGCGGATAATCCAAACTGGGCATGCATACCTGATCCCTGGCCGGAAGCATCGGTAACACCCGGTTCATAGACTTGCGCATAGACCCAAAAATCCTGACCAAGGAGCCCATCTCCCCCTGCCGGCCACTGAAAATTGGCCCAGTCCGGAAGATTGACCGTTACAGTAATTGAAAATGTCAGCGTATCGCTTGCGGCAAAAGCCGTTCCTAAACTGAAAACTAGTAAAACACAGATAATAATTTTTCTGATTTCCATGTCTGCACCTGAATTTAATTTAACATTCAAGACTTGTTAACGCATACCATTATCCAACAATCAGCTTTTCCAGTCCGTTCAGATGTCCGTTCATCATATCGGTCACAGATTCACTCACATCCACATGTCTCCGTTGTCCAAAAAGCGTAATATCAAGAATGATGTAATTGATGGCGATCGAGATGATTGCAGGATTGTTGGTCCATGCGGCTCGTTGTGAGAAGCGCTTGTCCGATTCCCCCATAAGAACTTCTTCTTTATCGGATACCAGAACAATTTTGTGATTCCAGTTCTTTTTCAGGAGCATTTCTTCAATATTGTATGAATAGAAGCAATGATGCTTTACAGGCAGGGGATTAAACGAAAAAATGATCACTTTCACGTCTCGTTTGAGGGCATCTCTGATGTCATTTTTCAGGACTTCAATTTCAGATCCCCATGCAGAAATATAGACAGTTTTCTTTGCCTTCTTTATCAGTTCTCTCGCTTTTTGAATGATTGTTTCATAACCGCTAATATTCCACAGATGACCGCTGTGACTGCCTTCCGAGTATTCATTTAAATCAAATTTCAGACTTTCGATATTATGATGGAACCGGTTATCCATCATTGAAATCAGCTGATCCGGCGGCAGCGGGACATATTTTTTGGGTTTATCGTGAACGATACCTGCAATTCCGGCTTTTTCAAGTTTGCGCAGAACGTCATAGATTACACTCCGCGGAACCCCGGATTCCTGTGCTACCTCATACCCGCTGGCAGGATTAATTTTTAAAAGCGCCAGATAGGCCTTGGATTCATAAACAGTAAATCCGAGCGTGTTCAATTTCCTGATCAATTCTTCATTCATTGGCATTTTATTTCATTGAAAAGACAGAAACCCTGCCTTTTCATCCCTTATATTTTTTGGGTTTCACTTTAGGATTTCGTGGAATGCGCGGTTTTGTTGACAAATGGCGGAACCAGTTGAAATATAATCCTATACTTAAGATAACCAATAGGATAAGCAGAATAAAGAACTGATTCCAAACCTTGAAAATGATATTCATCATGAACATAAATAGGACAATCTGCCAAGGAACCGCAATGAATGTAGAAACGATATCCCGTTTGTTTTCTTTGTCAATATTTTTTACTTCTTTTTCCGGCAATGTCATTTTAAACCGTTTCCAAAATCCGAAGGGACGTGTACGGTTATAGAAATCCTGCAGAACCGCATCATCGGTTGGTTTAGTGATTAGCGTTCCAACAATGGTTCCAGTCAAAGAAATAATTGAAGCAAACAGAAATGAGTAGTATTCGGGCATAGCCGGCGTTGCAAACGCTTTCCATGCGATAGCGGCAAGCATACCTGAGCCCATGCCGATGGCGTATCCGTAACCATTAAGCCTCCACCAATACCATCTTACAAGCTGCGGAATAATAAGTCCTGCTCCCATACTCATGGTAATCCATGCCCAGATATCATTGACATTCTTAATTATCAACATAAGTCCCAAACCGATCACAACAATCAGAATTGAGGACCATCGGCTATGTCTCATCAGTTGATCATGATTGGCTTCAGGATTGATATATACCTGATAAATATCCTTAACCCAATAAGCTGCGCCGGCATTAACGGTAGAATCGAACGTAGACATGGCAGCAGCCATCAGACCGGCAATGAGAAATCCTTTCACTCCCATGGGCAGCGTGTTTACCACAACCGGCAAAACCATTTCCGGGTCTGTAATTTTGGTTCCCAGGGATATTCCCCAAACAGCAAGGGCACCGATAAAAGGCCAGCGGAAACTGAGTAAAAAGGTCCAGAACAATGACAGATAACCGGCTTCTTTATCATTTTTAGCCGCATAATAACGCTGGATCATATAATTTCCGGTTCCGCCGCTTCCTTCAATGATTGTCTTGAAGATGTAGAACATTGTAAGAACTCCAAAGAAATTATACATGGAGTAATCGCTGTTTGGATTGATATTGAGTCGCCAGCGTGGCAGCAGATTTGACCATTCAGCAAAGGTTGTGGGAAAAGCGGAAAATGTGCCGTCTTTCATGGGCATTGCAACTGAAAATGTTTCAGGAATATTAAGCGAGAGTGCCTTTACCACGACATAAAGGATCGCAGCAAAAATCAATATTCCCTGAAAAACATCCGTCCAGATAACACCGTATAAACCGGAAGCAACGGTATAGATCATGGCAAGGACTATCAGAATCGTTGCTGCCCAGAATGCACCCGGGAGTCCGAAAAGTGCCGGAATACCCAGAAATTCATCCAGAAATTTTCCGCCGCCAATGGCAAAATACGTCACCATGGCAATTGTTCCGATAATACTGGTTATGGCTGTGATCAAACGGGCCAGGCGTCCTTCACTGTCGTTGCCAAACCGGACACTCATCCATTCAGCCATGGTCATTACACCGGCCCGCCTGTTCCATTTCCCCATGAAAATCATCAAAAAGGCCATAATAAGGGTAACACCGCCGCGGATTTCAATATAGAACCCTTTAGCACCTATGGCATACACCAAAGCAACAATAATCATAGTACCGCTGATATCAAGATTGGAGGACATTCCTGAAGCACCCAAAGCCCACCATGGCAAGTTACGGTTTCCCAAAAAGTAGGATTCAATTCCCTGTTCAGCCTTTCTCTGCATCAGAAGTCCCACGACTATCATACCCGTGAGATAAACAACAACAATCGCGTAATCAATTGCAAACATAGTGTTTACCCTTTATTTTGTTAAAAATTTTCATAATACTGATATACTTTGGACATATCCGTTTGTATCCGGGCTTTTTCTCTTAAATCTAAATATGTATTGTGAACGATTTCGTTGAGCGTCTGTCGAAACAGAATGCTTTGTTCATCTTTTGATAATCCCGGAGGATAAGTAATGCGCAGAGTATCGGATATTTGATTCACCAATTGATGTGAAAGCCAGTCTTTAAGATGGACATGCACCTGCATCCGAACTTTTTCCGATTGATCAAGTCCCTCATCCAGCCCCATCCTGTATACCATTTCATTTCTGAAAGCAAAGAGAATGGCTTGAGGAGGATTTCCGTAAATAAGCCCCTGAGGAATAGATTCCAGCAAGGGCAATAAATCCAACAAGGTAAGAATTTGATTATCGTAATAGAGAACCGGTTGGTTCCATATATCGTCTGATCTATTAAGGATATCATCAAAAAATCCCGCTTTGGGATAACCGGTTATATCATCCATCAGATCTTTTTCTTTATTTCTATAAGTCAAAATCAGATAGGTAAAATGGTTTACGCCATCCGGATCCAGGGTAACTCGATGGGATTTTATGAGTGATTCATAAAAAGAAGAGAGGATTTTTTCCTTTTGGATCCGCATAATCTTCTTTTGGATCCTGTCCCTGTTTACCTGATAATCATATTCGGTGGGAATAACATCACGCTGAATATTTTCAACTTTAAGTATATGCCATCCAAACGGTGTTTTAAAAGGTTTGGTTATTTCACCAATCTCCGTCTGAAAAGCGGTTTCTTCAAATTCGGGAATCATATCACCATACGTAATCAGTCCAAGATATCCGCCATGCTTCTGTAAAAACGTGTCCTGAAAAGCCTGAGGAGCCAGAGAATGAAAAGACGCTTCTCCGGTCATCAATTCATTATACCATGTGTTAATCTGGTTCGGATCAGATGTAAATAGGTGTCTGACTTCCCTGTATTCCTGACTTTTTAAAAACGCATCCCTGATATCATTTTCCGGCAGGGCTTGCACTGTATCCAAGAGGATTTTTTCTACCATGGCATCAATAACAGCCTGCCGTAAACGCTTTTTTTCCCGTTCCTTATATTCAAGAGGATCATAGTTCCCTTTTTTTTTGACGGACTGGGAAAAAAGAAGGGACTGAATCATTTTACCGCCGTGATAATTCATCCGATCTTGATCAAACGGGTCCTTCATCATCCGGATTTGCTGATTATATGTATAAATAAATTCGTCCAGTGTTATATCATCACCATTTACAACGGCAAATACGTTGTCCGGCAGTTCATTCGAAGAACGGCAGGCAATCAACCCGAAAACGATCATAAAAAAAAGAATAGCGCATATTTTTCTATTTTTTAACATGGCAAAACAGTGTCCATCACGGAAAATCCTTTATTTTGATCAGAAATAAAGAATAATTGAGAAATATTGCGGAGCATTAAGATATTTCATGCTTTGATAGGCATAATCAATCAATAATTCTCCCCGTGCGGCATAAAAGAGTCTCACACCGCCGCCAAAAGTAAGTCCGCTTTCGCTGTCTGTCTGACCCAGATCTTTGTACCCGGCACGTAAATAGAAGCGTTCCATAAAGGACAATTCTGTTCCCAGATTTAAGCTGGGAGTATTGTCATTTGGATAAAGGGCATCTGCGGCAACGGTTATTTTTATTGGATCTTTATTCAAAGCAGTCATGGATACACCGGCTCTGAAAATGACGGGAAGATTAAATTTCTCCGTCAGCAGTACAGCATTGACTTCGGGATTTGAGCCATAGCTGTTATCGATATCATGATTAACATAAAGACCTTTTCCGTCCATCTGCATTTTTGTCCCGAAATTGGAAAAACTCATGCCGATCTGAGCATCCCTGAAATCAAGTTTGTATAGGGTTCCTAAATCAAAAGCCACACCTGATGCCTGCTGAATGTCAATTTTTTGCGTAATATATTTTACCGTACCGCCGATTGAGAATTTGTCGCTCATTTTTGTAGCATAGTGGAGGTTGATAACAAAATCATAGGAATCGAAATGAGTACCGTCTCCGTCCTGTCGTTCGATCGTTGTTCTTTCCATCGACCCATAATCCAGATATGTTGAACTCAATCCAAAAGTGCCCGCATAACCCAGTTTATACGTAAAAGCAAAATATTGGTAACTGATGTCGGCAAACCATTTGGTATGAGTAAAAAGCAGACTGTTTTTCTCAAGGTTTGCAGAACCGGCCACATTCCAGTATAAGGCTGACGGGTCATTCGCCACTGCACTGAAAGCACCACCTGTCGACAAGGCTTTGGCTCCCTGGCCAATACCAAGGAATTGTGCTGCCGTTGTGGCAACTTTTGATTGTGAAGCAAGAAGAGAACTGCTGATGATAAGCATAATTCCCAGAAATGCTGTTAATCTCTTTTTCATGATCTTATCCTTTGTTCACTTATCTTATAATTGCAAATTTTCCGGTTTTCGTGCCAAGACTCCCTGCGTCAAGATAATAGATATACACGCCATAAGCTATCATCTGACCGTCTTTATTCTTGAGGTCCCAAAAAACACTACCGTCTTCAATCGATCCATTATGAACCAATTCTTTTATAAAGGAGCCATTTACGGAATAGATTCGGATTTTACTGTTGACGGGAACATGAATAAAACGGATACCGTCCTGATAACCGCCGTATTCGTCACTAAATGTATAAAGTGAAGCGATTCCGAATGGATTGGGAACCACTTTGACTTTTTCCAGCTCACTTTTTACAGAATCTGCATTCACATAAGCCTGTTCCAGACTGAATTCAAATATATCCTCTTGACGAAATGGCTTTTTAGTCCTGACAATTAATTGATCACCGGATGAAATGGGATAGAAATTCAGCACGACAATATAGGAAATTGTCAGCGTGGTACTGTCTGTAGTTTCAGGATACCAGACCAGTGCAAGAGAATCTTCATTGGTCAGAAAAAGGGAATCGATATAAATTTCCTGCCATGCCGGGTTGGGTTGAATATGAATAGTTTTGTTCAAAGAACCGGATTTTGTAATAAAAGCAAGATTTACATCTTCGTCGTTATTTGTTTTAACAAGAAAATGTGAACGATAATATCCCGGTTCAAGATTATACCGTCTCCAATAATAGACCGGATCATTGCTGTATGTTTTTACATTAGTCATTCTAAGGGCACGGGTTCCCAAAATTGTAGGCGGCCTGCCGGATATGGCTGCATCAGTCTGAACCAATGCTTCTTCTCCGGTCCAGTAGCCCCTCCCTCCCAGTTGTTCATTTTGAAGACTGATAACATTTTTGCCCTGGGATTCCATTTTAACCGACCAGGTAGGTCTGTAAATGTTTGTGCCGGAATAATTCACCGTGTCTTCATAGAAAAAATAAATGATAAAATTGTTGTACGTATTAGCAATTCTGGAAAAACCGGTTTTTACATCCCGTCCGTTCACCAGATCTTTAACTTTATAGTTTATGGGCAAAGGATCCAAACGATCAAATGTGGAAACAAATTCAAGACTCGTATCCACAACTTCGGGATAAAACGTCACTTCATAATCCGTGGGATAAGGTCTTCCCGAAAAATTGGGGGTTGTGGAAAAAACAAGGTCCGGACGTTTGAATGAATCCACAGCAAGCCATTCATTCTGCTCATTCCAGATCGTGACAGATCCAACGTTTCTCATATTCAAACGAAACCCTTCCACGACTGAAGTAATGGTATTAAAAGTCTTTGAATTTTTAATTAAGGTATCGCCCGTTGTCGTGTTCAGGAGTGAATAATCCCAGGTATAGGGTATAACACGATGATATGCCTGAATTGACGGATCTACAATATCCGTATTCCGTGTATCTCTGAAAATAACTTTATAAAGGTTTTTATCCGTGACTTTTGACGGATCCAGAATTTCAAGAGATAAAATGGATGTTCCCGGACCTGACGTATGATTTAATAAACTTCCTCCGCCTTCCATCTTTGCCGGTTCGTAGGCAGCTGCCTTTGCTGAAGGGACAACCGTAACGACATTTTTCGACATATCCAGTTCGCCGGTTAAGGGATCAAACTCTGATGAAAATCCGGATTCTGCAGGAAAAATATTATACAGGGTATCGCCTGAATCAAATGTTGTCAGCGCATAAAAATACCGTTTCCCGTTAACAACATCTTCATCTTCGTAGGAATATTGCAAACCGCTGTTATTGCCGAGATAGTATGTAACCCCTCCTTCACCATAAATACTTGGAACTTTCTCTCCCTTGAAAAGATCTATGACCGTTCCTGACGGTGATTTCAGCGACAAATCCAGCATGTAAACCCAGTCATGTTCCATATCAAGGATCATATCCAGTGACGTTAAAGAACCGGTTGCTGAAATATCCAGGGTATCCAAAATATCCGTTATAAACTCATCACCAAAATAACGGTTTCCTCTGATCCGTACGTTATCAACATAGACTGAGACAGTGTCATTGGATATCATTCTGATAAAAAACTCTCCAAAGAGATAGGATTGGTGGAGAGTAATATTTTGCGTATACCTAAATTTTTGCCCGCCGGAAGCAGATGCGGTAAACCGGCGCGGACTCATTTCCTGTGATGTGGATTGAGAAAGTCCGGTTGCGACGGCATAATACTGTCTGAAACCAATATCAACCGTCAGATTGCTGTCCAGATAGAGATCTGCCGACAAGGTGTAGGTTGATCCTTTAACAAGACTGCTAATTCTCTGGTAAACTTCAATTGTATCCAGTGCTGTTGCAACATTTTGATTTCTCAAAAGGACTTGTGCAGCATATTCACCATCTGTAACAAAGAGAGCCGAATCGGTTTTGAAATAATGTGCATTTGTATCAACGGCTTCCCAATAAGAAGGTCTGAACATATCCCATTCTTCAAATGAACCGTTGGTCTGAACTTCGATATGGTTGATCGATCCCGTATACGTTGTATCGTTTAAATTCATTTTCCAGTTCCAAATAACGCCAATTTTGGAATCGGCAAAATTATCCCGGATCGACAGGATCCATTTCCCGTTGATATTTTCTCCAAGCAATGTGGCAAACGGCTGATAGGGTTTGATATCAGGAAAAAATGGGGGCAGAGATTCGGCCATGGGATTTTCACTGTTGTCTTTCAAAATGAGGGGAATTTTAACGCCAAAATTACCGGTAAAGAGATCCTTATGTGAATTTATCTTATCAAAAACGGCTATCGGTTTATAAAATACCGGATTGCCGTACACATCAGTAATTTCAAAGGCATCTTCAAAATCATGTCGTTCACTCTTGTAAAGTCTGTATCCTTCAAAGTCATTCCATTTCTCAGGATACTTGGGATCGGGATAAAGCATCTGCCGGACAGAATCCACGTGATTTTCTGTTTCCGGCCCCCAATAGAGTGTCACTTTATTGTCTCCCGGTACTGCATTTAACGCGGGTACATCCGGTGGAACGGGATGTATAACCTGAGCTGTCAGGCTTACAAAGAGCAGCAGGATAAGGATAGCTGATAATATACTCAAGCGCTTCATCTTACTTCCTTATTTTATCACAGCAAATTTGCCGGTGAATGTTTTATCGGAAAAAGGAACGGATACATGAAATACATATACGCCGTATGCAATTTCTATCTGATCTTTTGATCTCAGATCCCAGAAAATACGGTCTGAAACTCCGCCATCATGTTTGAGAATATGTACAAGGTCTCCGCGAACCGTATAAATTCGTATTGTGGCATTTTGCGGGACATTGATAAAGGCAATTCTCCGATCGCCGCGTCCAACCTGAGAACTGGCAGCAGCAGCAGATCCGCGGAACTCCCAGCTTGCAGCAGCATAGTACGGATTGGGAACAACCCTTACGTCATCGATGGATTCAACGGCTTCCTGCACATGAACTTCCGGGCCTTGTATGGTAAAGTGAAAGACATCGTCAGATGTAAAAGGACGTTTAAACCTGAAGGCATAGTCGTCATTAACAGCAGCAACATTTCCGTTGAATGTAATTTCCCATGTAGGGTGGAGTGTGCCGTCTTCCAGTTCGCGAAGAATGATAATTCTGTCTTCTTCGCTTAACCCTGAATTTCCCTGGTCATCATAAGCAAAATACATATCATACGGAGATAGATCGTTCATCAGAACGATATTGAATCCGGTTGTTACGGAAGGAAGTCCGTCATAACTCACAGATTGGCCTGTAACACCGGTTTTCAGGTCGAAGGCATCGCCGTCCCGATAACCGTTCAAGGCCTGATTTATTTCCACTGTTACTGAACTTCCCTGAGACCAGCCGCTTTCAACCACATCCAATTCAATCAACCAATGATTGTCAAACAAAATTTCCAATCCCAGTTCATTGGAAGGCAAACGGTAAATTCCAAACGGCTGCCAGCGAGATGCAATATCCGGTTCATTCATTGCAACACCGATCTGAGGCAATAACGATTGAGACAACATCATATATTCCTGCAATGGCACCAGAATTTCTTCCTGAGAAGTAGTCACATCAACAAGATACCATCCGGTGCTGATCCGGGTTAATGCTTCGGCCGGATCCCGCCTGTTATAATTCGGTTCTCCATCGTCCGGATACTGATTATTATTCAAATCATCCGTTGAATCGGCGGGAGTTTCATACCAGTTGCTATTGTTATCATATTCATCGTTGCTTGTGTCAACAAAACGAATTTCCAATTCACGGGTTGATCCTTTCCATTCATTCGGAAGAAAAGCTGAATTGATCACATCAATATGAATTTCACCGGTGCCGGAACCCTGCAAATGATTAATCGAACCGGATACGTGACCGGGTTCATAACCGGCTACATAAGCTCCGGGACGGATTACAACCACATTGGTTCCAAGACTCCAGGCATTACCTGAATACACAGCCCGTTTGGAACATTCAGCCGGCGGTATACCCAGATGACTGCCCCCTCTGTCATAGGAAACAACGGCATAGACATACAATTTTCCGTTTTCCACTGTTGTATCGGTCCAACTGTGAATGATTCCTTCATCTGTTTCAAGACCGTTATCGTCATTACCGAGGTAAAATGAGATTCCTCCTGAAATATTCAGATCACCAACGTAGTTGCCTTTAATCCCGTTTACAAGATCAAACTGAGCCATAGGTTTGTAGAATTGTTTGTTTCCGTAGGCGTTGGTAATAGTATTGATGTCATTAAAACCTTCAACGGTGGCACGATAAATGCGGTATCCCTCGAAATCGTATTCCAGCCAGGGATCATACGAGAATTCAGCAATATCATCCCAATACAGCGTTACTTTCCGATCGCCTGGAACAACTTTTACGGTCGGTGTTTCCGGAGGACGGGTAAAGTTATAATTTTCATCGTAAATCTGTTGGGCTATTCGTTTATTTTTATACATTTCCGCTTCATCCTGCCCATAGACCAGCCCCAATGAAAAGCGTTCTGTTTGTCCTTTTCTAAGCGGGAAGTAACCGGAACCGTAAATAAAATCTCCGTCGACAGGCTCCAGGCTGATCTCATCATAGTTACCGGGCTGCATTCTGTTCCACAGTCCTCCCGGACTGCTTAAATCCCAGTTATAATCATCATTCATTCTTACTTTGCCGGGAGGCGTAAAATAGTTGAAAGATGTGAGTCCGATCTGATCTGATTCATCAATATCTGTTGCATCAAAATTGGGTTCTCCGGGAGTAGGAATGCCGTCGCCTTCTCCCTCATCCCGTGTTCCGGGCTTGCCATCCTGACCTACATCATCAGTTAAGGGATCCCAATCACCGTCATTGTCAATAAGATCATCCCTGCTTTCATCAATCATCGTGTTATCTAAACCTTCACCGGTGATATAATTTTTGTATCTTAACGGCGGCTTTGGCGTCACTTCTGCACGAAGCGGCTGAATTCGGTAGAGATAATGGGCATTATAGTTTTCATCAATGAGTCCGTTTAAATTATCATCAAACAGGTTGCCTACAACTTCTTTGTAACTCACTCCGGGTCTAATGGTTATTTCCCGTCCCTGAGTTACAACTGTTTTGGGCAGAACATCGATAGTAATGACTTCTCTTTCAAAAGTTTCTGCATCTATCAGCACTATTTCATCGCCGATATCAAACGTTCTTGCCGTAAAATCATCTGCCGTGAATTGAGGTGCATATGCCATATGTTTGTGATAATCACCGTCATTATCAATACCATCGTATGGATTTCCGGGAGATTCAAGATAGGCATATCCCACATAACCCACAGGTCCGTCGAAACACGGGGAATAAGCCGGAGGAGCATCCCAACTGTAACACATATTTTCTTCCATATCAAAATACGAAAGATCATCCTGTGCATCGATATGGTCGTTGCAGCGTCCTCCGCTCAACGTTCCTACAACCATACCAAATGTTACTTTATTGTAATCCCAATCCGAAAAATTCTCTATTTCGTAAAGCCAGAAGATGATATCCTGAGCTAAAAAGTGAGCCCATTGCATTGCACGGACTTTAACCCGTAATCCCAGTCCGTACCGAGCTGTATTGGAACTGTCCGGCAGGTAGACAAGGCGGCCGGTGCCATTTTTTTCATAATTGAACTCATAATCACTTGCATCATCCATATAGAAAAATGTTTCTTCATCGGCGCTGGAAATACCCCTGCCGAAATAACCGTTCCATTCAGGGACACCTTTGGCATCAACCCATGTCGGATGATCAGGCCATGCCCAAGGCCATGTATCCGGTTTGCCGTCACCACTCAGGTCCAGATCCGTTGCCAGGGGGACATAATCCTGATTGGGATCGGCAAAACCGGGAAGCGGTTCAAATGTCCATGAAACATTGGCTGCACCGCCCGGTCCGTCTGACGCACCCCGCGGACCATCATTTGTCCCTACGTATGTAACCGTATCAGCAAATGTCAAATGTATGTGATCATCATAGATATTAAACGCCTTGCAAGAGTAAAAATAGCGGCTGATATTATATTCAAGACCTTTGATCGAAACTCTGTTCGGCGATAAAAGCGTCACGGTATCTTTGTTGGCGTTCAGGTAGCGCGTCTGATCAATGATTTTTAATTCTACGCCATCCAATAAAACGATGGAATTTTCATCAATGTCGGCAATTTTTTCCCAGGCTCGCGGGAGTTCAACTCCGATAAGGATGGAAACATCTCCAATATAACTGTTTCCACTGCCGATCGGCCATTCGCCTTCCGGTGAACTTCCGGTAATATCGCCGCCGACCACGCCGTAATTATAGAATAGCGTTCGGACTTTATTTCCGGCAATGATAGCAGATTTTCTGGCGGTTCTGTCACCCATCAGATAATCAAGATTAACCTGCTGAGCTGACAGGATCTGAAAAACCGCCCCCAGTATCAGGATTCCATGAAACAGATTTTTTAATAGTACTCTCATATTTTTCTCACAGATCAAATTGAATGCCTGCAACGACCCGTCTCGGATGACTGAAATCTGTCGGTTTGATCAGATATTCCCTGAGATTGTTGATCAGTTTGCTGGCTTCTGTTTCTGAGTATTTATTTTCAAGCGTTGTATAAGTGGCACGTCCCGTGTCATCAAATACATTGTATTCATTCATTGTGTCAAACAAATTGGATATTCGGAGATAAACATCAAAATTGATTCCGGAAAGATAAATGTTTTTATTGATCCGCATATCTACGTTGAGTTTGGAAGGTTTCACGCCTGTATTTCCCACCTGGGAAAGACGAACCAGTTCGAGATTACCGATAGTATATGGCATTCCGGTTGACCATTTGGCAATGATTCCCACATTCCAGTTCCCGGGAACACCAATATTGGTTGTCACATTCAGTGTGTGGCGTTGATCGTGTCCTAAAGGAATCAGCTGTTTTTCCGGTATCATATTATTATTAATGGCATTATAAGCCGAATTCCGATCTACGGACACGCCTTCGGCAATCTGAAACGTATAATCAATGAAGGCACTAAAATAATTGGAATACCGTTTTTCCAAAGCCACCGTAATTCCTTTGATTTCAGCGTAATCATTATTGCTGAATTCGGAATACATGGTCCCCTGCTGATATGTTTCAACAATCCTGTCTCCGCTTTGAAGGTTCCGGATATCTCTGTAAAAAATATCCAGCTGAAGTTTTATATCGTCAGTTATTTGCTGTTGCAGCCCTATTTCATATTGATTTGTCTGTTCGGGCTTCAGATCCGGATTCCCCATTTCGCCCTGGAGACCTGTTCCCGTACCCATACTGTACAGAGGATTTTTATAAAGTTTGTCCATCAGGGGCATTTGCAGGAACTGGCCGAAAGAAACGTGTATTGAACCCTTGTCCGATATGGGATAACCAAAACCGATTCTGGGAGAAATTTGATATTTTCCGGTTACGTCCCTATACCAGAATTCAGCCCGCTCATTAATTGTATATGCGTTGCTTTCCGTCATTTCTTCCTGCTGAATTATACCGTCACCATTCGTGTCCTTAAAACGATTTTTCGGTGCTATGGGCGTGAAAATGTTAGGATCCCGAGGGTCGGAAAGAACCCTGAAATTCGGATCAAAATAATCAAACCGGATGCCGGCATTGACAACAATGGTATTGTATTCAATTTTGTCCTGTATATATGCTGAAAACTGCCAGGGTTTTACCGGATTGTCATGAACATATTCTGATAATTCTCCAAGTTTTAAATTGGCATCCTCAATCGTTTCGAATGATTCAAATAAATATTTTTCAAGAATGGCATAATCACCATTCAATAGCATATCAAAATAAACATTGCCCGATTCTCTGTCCAAACCGAATTTAAACTCCGATAAATGTGTCTGTTTAAATTCCATTCCCGTTTTAATTTCATGATGCAGATTTACTTGATTAACATAGTCGGCTTTGAAACTGGTCATGTTAAGCCGTCTTTCATAATATTCGTTTTCCATCCCTCCCACATTAAATGTATTGAGGAGTTTTCCCGAATTACTGGTTGCTGTATTTAAAATATCTAAATTAATAAAGTCATCACTGCTGAAGGGATAGTGATGATAGTTAGTCGAATAAAATGAATAACCGAGCGTAAAATAAGATGTTGCCGATATACCCCTGTGAAGATTGAGATTGTGCGTCATTGCTCTGCTGTATTTATGATTGAGAGCATCAGGAGTATAACGCCAGTCATGACTGTAATCCGTCCAATAAATATTATCTCCAAAAAAGTTAGGAAGGTTGTTGCTGATAAAATTATATGAGATACGCAGTCTGGGATTGATTCTCCACGTGAGCTTTGTTTGAAAGTTCAGCTCTTCCGAAGTATTCATCGGGACCCATGACATATTTCCTGTTTGGAACAAAATATTTAATGTGTCATTTTCCACATCACCTCCGGAACCGGGATTAATGGAATTCATATGAGAAAGAAAAAAATTAAAATCATCCGTAACAATTGTTGAATCCGGCATATCCCGATGATGGAAGTAATTATCAGGGTCAAAACGCCGTTGCCCCCACAAATGACCTTCATGTGTATAGTATCTGACATTGGTGTAGAAAAAGACTTTATCTCTTACGAGCGGACCTTCAAGCGAGATCTGAAAATTCTTGATACTGACAGGGTTTATCTTATCTATATGAGGGTAATAATTGGTTTGATTGGAAATATAATCACCGGCAAAAGCATGAATGTTGCTTTTAAATGTGTTGGATCCGTCTTTCGTGACGATATTGACGACACCGGACATGGCATTTCCGTACTCAGCATTGAATGAACCGGTAATAACCTGCAGTTCTGCCACGGCGCCGGCTTCAACCGTTACACCCTGATTACCGGTAAATGGATCGGTAACGGGTACGCCGTCCACCATGTACATGGTTTCGCCTTTTCTTCCTCCCCTGAAATGTCCATCCACAATACCGGCTTTGGTGCCAATGACTTCTCCAATTGTTTCTACGGGCATATTGGCGATATCGTCCCCGCTCACATGAGACGCTGATGATGTCCTGTCACGAACAATCATGGGACGTTCAGCAACAACCGTTATGATTTCACCTTCGATGGCCTCAACCCGCATTTCAACATCCAGGGTCGTCGTCCGGTCCACAGAAACCGTAACGCCCGTCAGAATCTGGGGTGCATATCCGATCATGGAAGCCCGGATCGTGTAATCCCCCGGTGCTACATTCAGAATAATAAAATTACCATCTGCGTCAGAAGCAGCTCCCAGGTACGTCCCATCTATGATGATATTACATCCGATAAGAGCTTCCCTCGTCCTTGCATCTGTCACCCTGCCGATTATTTTTCCGGTTGTACTGGAATACAAAAGTCCGGCAAAGACAGTAATAATCAAAGATAAAACAAGAATTTTAATCTTCATTGTCTTCCACTCAGTTAATTATTCAAACAACTTTTAAAAAATTTATAATGACATAAAAATTAAAACAAATAAAAAGTCACTCAAAAGTTAACAAATAAAATTTATTTTCAGGAAACGGCCATTGTCATTTTTCTCAGAATCGCTTTTTCATCATTATCCATCAGAGGTGCTAATTTTTCGTAAACTGTTTGATGATACATGTTCAGCCACATCATTTCTTCACGGGTAAGCAGACCTGTATCAATCAGATTCGTATCTATCGGACAAAGTGTTATCGTTTCAAATTCGAGAAAACCGTCATTCGACGATTTTTTACACAGAATCAGGTTTTCAAGCCGAATTCCATATTTTCCTTCAAAATAAACACCGGGTTCGTCAGAAACGATCATACCGGGCTTCAAAGGAACGTTGGAATTCAGTGAAATTCGTTGCGGTCCTTCATGTACATTTAGAAAACATCCGACACCATGGCCTGTTCCATGTCCATAATTAAGTCCGTTCTTCCACAAAAATTTACGGGCAAGAATATCCAGATTTGAACCGTTTGTCCCCTCGGGAAACACGGCACATGCCAGGTTGATCATGCCTTTAAGAACAAGAGTAAAATGCTTTTTTTGTTCATTTGTGGGTTTGGATAAAGCCAGTGAACGGGTTATATCTGTAGTTCCGTCAAGGTAATGGGCTCCGCTGTCCACAAGCAGTAACCCATGGGGTTTAATAACCGATGCTGTTTCCGGTTTTGCAGAATAATGGACGATGGCACCGTGTTCTTCATAACCGGCAATTGTAGGAAAGGATAAACCTTTATAGTTTTTCTGCCGGGATCTTATCTTTTCAAGTTCATCAGCGATTGATATTTCAGTTAACGTTTTCTTCGGAAGCGTTTTATTGAGCCAGATCATCCATCGGACCATGGCAGCGCCGTCACGAATGTGGGCATTCTTTATTCCGGATTGTTCCGTCTCATTTTTCATGCTTTTAAAATGGTAGGAAGGATTATCCGATTCAATGGTCTTTAAGGCATGGTTTTTTATCACATTATAATGCCGGGAAGATATTCTGTTCCTGTCTGTTAAAACACATCGCGATTCTGAGTTTTCTTTAATAAAGTCATCCGCGTCTGTATAGGGTCTGCATACAATTCCGTCTTTTTTTAATTCAAATTCTGTTTCATGTGTGATTTTTTCCGGATCAACAAAGAGAACAGCTTGCTCACGGTCAATCCATGCAAACGAAATAACTAAAGGATTATAATCCACATCCTGCCCCCGGATATTAAAAACCCATGCAATTTCGTCAAGCAACGTTAGAAACAAGGCATCGGCATGCTTTTTTTCAAGGTCCTGCCGGATTCTTTGAATTTTTTCGGAACTGCTTTCTCCGGAGAATGTCAGATCATATCTGAAAACCGGATTTACAGGGAGTTTCGGCCGGTTTACCCAAACACGATTGATAATATCAATATCGCCGATAAACGAAAACTTTTTGTCCGAAAACGTGTTTTTCCAGCTTTCAATTTTTGCTGCGGAAAGACATTTCCCGTTAAACCCGATAGTGGCATTTTCAGGAAGATTGCTGACCATCCATTCTTCCGGATCAGGTATTCCCTTTTCACCTGAGCGGAAAAGGTGTATCCCGGAATTTTCCAGTTCTTTTTCTGCTTGCAGAAAATACCGGGAATCAGTCCACAGTCCGGCAAAACCATGAGTGATCAGCACTATCCCGGCTGAACCCGTAAAACCTGTTATCCATTCACGTGTATGCCAGTGCCGGGGAATATACTCACCCAAATGCGGATCGGTTCCGGAATCATACCAACAATCCAATCCGTTATTTTTCATCTCATTTCGTATGGATTCAATCCGATTGCTCATTGTCTGGAATCCTTTTCAATTATTGAAGAATACTCATAATAAACATTTTTTTATAATGTATAATACACTCTTTTGCCAAGCAATTCTACTTCAAAACCATGAGTTTGCGGACGTGTTTGTAATTATTCGAAACCATCCTGCAAAAATAAATACCGGCCGAAAGATGATCTCCCTGAATGGTAAGAGTATGATTCCCGGATTTTTTTACGTCATTAACCAGAATCGATACATAATTTCCACGTACATCAAACAAAGCAATTTCAACAAACGCATCTTCAGGAATTCTGTATCGGATGGTTGTAACAGGATTAAACGGATTGGGATAATTCTGGAAGAGAAAATAATCATCCGGAATATGAGTTGTTATTGTATTCGTTTCAACATTGATATCTTCTTTGCTTCTTGGGAGAATCTGATACCCTGAATTATAAGGAGCTTCCGGTTTATATTGTCCCAGAATTCCGGTAATACGAACAGGTGTAACCGGAATGGGTGTTCCTGCCAGATCGACAGAGCCTGTGATTCTCAGATCAACAGACTGTAAACCATCAGAAATTTTATAGCTTTGTCCGCTGACAAAAACCCCATCATCCGTAAATGTCATATTTTCCAATGTTATCAGCATTCCTTCCAGGTTTTCCATACCATTCCATTCCTGATTAAATATGTCAGCAACGGTTGTAATAATGGGATCGGGAATATCAGTCTGTTTATGAATGGTCACACTACTGTTTAAATCATCCCACATCAGTTCAGTCATACCCCGGAAAAATCCCACTTTTCCCGTTAGACTCACGGAATCGCCCGGATTGATTTGTGAAACAAAAGGACTTCCATAGACTGCAATGCCATACTCATTATCCTGAATAAAAGCCGGACCATTCGATCCAAATGTATCAGACACAGTAACGATCCCACTGACTGAACGAATCCTGTCTATTAAGACGGGACTTCCATCCGTCTTGTTTTCCTTAAGAGGGGCAATTGACAGATCTGTTGATACTGAAAAATCAGCCACTACAGGAAAATGATCACTAGCAGATTCTGAATCATCTGATTGAAGAGAGTATGTTAACAGACTGTCAGATGGCAGGGCATTTGTATAAAGGACATAAGAATTTTGCAAATCCAGAACTGATCCGGAAAAAATAATGTAATCAAGACGACCTTTGGCATAGGTTCCGACGTATGTTCCTACGCCCTGTGTAAATGTCATGGGAAGATTTGATACGTATGGTTTTGCATCAATCAGATCTTCATCATTCCAATCCGGCCTAAAATCTGTACCGAATTGTCCTTCATTCACGATATCACCTTTTACAAGTGTCTGTAACTGTTGCGGATCACCGACAAAATTCATATCCCCAACGATAATAATCGGAGAATTATCAGTTATCGTCAGTGAGCCTCCGGGATTTTTTGCATCACGGATGAAAGCAGCCATGGCATCTGCTTCCAACTGCCGGCTGTTATCATTACCGGAACAACATGGCGGATGAGCAACCAAAACAAGAGCATGTGTAGGATAATCGGGTCGTAAATCAATATAGAAAGCACCATTTCCATATGATCCGCACCAATAAGAACCCAGAATGGTATAGCGTGTTGCAATAAAATTATCCGCGATCTTTGCTGCGTTCCAGTTTTTGCCCGGTTGTGAGGGTAGGATTTCTTCCAGTCGGGCTGCAAGTTCTGCCGGTGTATGATTATAAATTTCAGAAAAACCGATGATGTCCGGTTGAATTGCCCTATAAATTCGTTCAAAAGAAGGTTTTTTCTCTTCACCAAAAAATCCGTCAAACTCTACATTGTGTGATACTATTCTAAGATTTTCGTGTGAGCGTTTATTAACAGAATACAATGGTAAAGGTTCAACCAAACCGTCATTAATTGTATATGTTAACACATCCGTTTCTGATCTGCCCGATACCTGGGATGATTCGTCTCTCATCAGAATTCTGATTGAATTTCCATTGAAAATTCTTCTGCCTCCGATTTTGGCATTTAAATCTATGGATAATTCATATTCATCAGATCGTACCGTAGGAGAAGTAACCATGAAAAGATGGGGAAACCCAATATTGTAGTTATCGTTATTGATATAAACTTTTCCCTTTCTGAGATTAAAAGTAAACTCTATTTCAGCTCCCATCCCGCTCACTGCCAATCCGGTTGAGGAATTATAATCCGAATCCACATAGAGTTTCAGTTCAAAGTCTTCCTGTAATGAGAAAATTTCTGCAGTTTTGAAATAAATAAACAGAAACTGTTCATCATTATCTGCTTTTAGTCTTTGCAGTGTTAGGTTGCCGGCTGATGTTGTTTCATTCGAAGACCAGAGCAAAGGAACCGATTCCCAATCAGCAAAATCTTCATCCAGAATAATCCGCTGTTTATCTGTTCCGGCCGTAATTGAATAATTAAACACAAAGTTGATTAAAACCAGTAGAATTGAAAGAGATGTTCTCTTCTTAATAATAAGCTCCTTAACATTTTTAGAATACTTTTTCAGTTTAATTCGGGTTTGATCTTTTAACCTTGATGAAGCATATATTTTCATTCTGAAGAAGAATCATTAACGCGTTTCTCATTCGCCTTCAATTTTTGGTCAACTGATCTGAAAAGCCTCGATAGTTCGTTCAACCGGAATTCGATCGAGTTAAGTATATGGAACTGAAAATGCTCTATCCGGGTTTGTTTATGGATCATCCAAACAATCTTAATGGAAACCAGCATCAAAGCAACTTCTAGGGAAAGGATTGGCGGCAAGGATGTGATTTCAATGTGGAAAACATGCCGAAGAATGTCAAACATGAAAATTAATCCCACAAAAATCAAAAAGATCAAATTGATCCGCTTGTCCCTTTCTGCATACTTAACGCCTCCAATCTGTCCGACCAGTTTTCGAATTTTTTCTTTTTCCGTTTTGAATTCTTCCAATTCACGGATTAACTGATCTTTTTCACGTTGATTCATCTCCTGCATCATATCATCTACCAAAACGTTTTATAGTTAACAGTTTATTTTCACATTTATTTTAATCATTAATAAACTAAAAAATATTAACAAAAAAATAACNNTCAGGCAGGAATGGCTTTTATTTTGTCTTAAATCAATTAAATTTTGCGACATATTGTATATAAAAACGAAGAAGGAGAAAATTCATGAAGAAAGAATTCAAATCCATACACTACAAAGAATTTAACACAAACATATTCAAACTTTGGGAGGATCAATGGTTTCTCCTTACATGCGGAGATTTTAAAACAGGCGATTTCAATACCATGACCGTCGCCTGGGGAAGTCTGGGTATCATGTGGTCCGTTCCATTTGCCCAGGCTGTCGTTCGTCCCACCCGTCACACTTTCGGATTCATGAACAAATATTCGGATTTCACCTTATGTGCTTTTCCTAAAAAGTATCAAAAAGATTTATCATGGCTTGGAACTCATTCAGGGAGGGATGGGGACAAAATTGCACATACATCCCTTACCCCTTGTGCATCCCATAAAATATTATCACCATCTTTTGAAGAAGCAGACCTGATCATTGAATGTGAGAAAATGTATGTACAGGATATGGATCCGTCAAAATTTCTTCACGATTTCATCCATACAAAGTATAAAGAAAATGATCATCACAGGATTTATTTCGGGAAGATAGTGAACATTTTCAGCAGTTGACAGTTGACAGTCGGCAG
>DKER01000161.1 GCA_002452555.1 Fidelibacterota bacterium UBA6817
GGCAACAGAAGCCGGTATGATTTGACAACGGATGACGGGGGCGGGGTTTGTCCCGTAAGAATCAGTTCATTTGTCAGCGTGTCGGCCGTTAAGCTAATATCGACCATGTAAGGAAGGTCGGATCCAACCGGGATCAGTTCTTTTTGCGCGGTGTGAACAGAAAACAAACGGGTTTTAATATCATCGTCCGATTTATCCGGAAATACAAGAGCGGCAATAAAAAGAAGCGAATCCCGTGGAAGGGATGTCATCGCTATGTATTCAATGGTTCCGTGAGCCGGCTTATAAGAATCCAGGTATTCCAATGTTCGGGTTTCCGGAGTAAAGGACCAGAAATCATAGAGATAATCGTATCCGTTTTCCTGAAGTCCCGTGGCATTCCCCCGTCCACTACCAAGAATGACAGTACCCGGCGTTAACCCGGCAGCACATATCAAATCCGATCTGGGGAAAAAATCATCGTCTCCCTTAACGTCCAATGTATCCCAACCGCCTGATGGTGTCCAGTATTGTACAAGATTTTTTGCTGTATAATATCCATATCCGCCGGCCATATACAGGGTACCTTTTTCATCAAAAAAATGACAGTGTCTGTAAAATTGAGAGGAAGGCTTTTCATAGCAGGATGTTATCCATTCGTTTTTATTTCTGTTGTAAGTATATACAGCACCTCTGCCGTGATGATAAGACACGATTTCTTTTGTTACAGGATTGTATACAATTTTCTGTTCTTTTGGAAATTGCTCCGGAAAAGGATGAACCGTTTCACGGTTCCAGTCCGGTTCAACAATGATATGTTCAGTATAGCTGAGAATATGCAATTCCCGCCTGCTGGAATCCCATGCAGAAAAAATTCGGTTTTGTTTTGGGTAATCAGGAATTGGCCGTTCAATAAATTGTTCCCAGTACCAGTGTTTATATGTCATGGGAATCAAATCATTAAAATAGATTCTGTATTTCCCCGTACTGTCGCTGAGTGATCCGCTGTCGGTTAATCCGTTTAAAGGCCAGAACGCCAGTGTTTTGTCTTGGGTATCGGAGACGGTCAGATTTCGGATAATCATTGAAGGGGTGTCAATTTTATCCGGTTGATATCCAAAAATGACTTTTCTTCCCTGATGTCGCGGATCAGGATTCTTTGATCTTAATACGGGATCCCCGTTCAGATAGACCTCAATATAATTTTGTTTCAAGTGAATATCAATTTTCTGCCATTGATAAGGATGGATTTTATCATAATCGATCTCGACTTTTTTTGATATGTCTCCGGAATGAAGAGACAAACTGAATGTATCAATGCGGGTGAACATACAGGTGATCAGCAGGTTCTGATTAAAATCGTTTTTTAACTCTGCCAGGTATCCGTACCGGTTCAGGTTATAAAAACTGATATCGAATGAAATAACCAGATCTTGAGGATATTCCTTCTCCAGAGGAAGCGTAAGATTTGAACATAAATGTTTGGTTTTTAGATTATAAAAATAAAAGCCCATACCGGGACTGTCCTTACATTCGCAATATAGGATTAAAGGCAATAAAAAAGAGAGATGGGCAATGATCAATATTTTGACAGGATATGATATTTGCTTCAAAATGTAAATCCCGGGTATTTTAATGTTGAGCAAAAATAGATTAATTTGAAAAGTATTGCAAGACAGATCACAGCAGCAAATGAATATATAAATTTTCATTTTTTCTCTTTTCTTTTCGGATTGTTAATACAAAGAATTATTTCTTGAAGACCGGTTTTCGCTTCATTATTTTCACCTGTAAATAAATTAAACCAATCCCCCGGAAAGAAAGGAATTTTCATGAAAGTTGGATTATTACTTTTTACCGCATGTCTGACTGTTGGCTGTGCCGTCTTTCGGCCTTCAGTATCCGAAATTGAATTACGGTCAGAACCAATCCCTGCCATGCATGAATCGCGGCAGGAGGAAGTATTGGAACTGTATTCAACTCTTATATCTCCGCCGGCTAAAGATGTCTTTATGAAAGCAGTCCACGGCTATGATCATATCCCATATAAAAAAAAGATGCTCACCATTATTGATTTTTCTCTGCCGTCCACTGAAAAAAGGGCATGGATAATAGATATGGATAAGGGGCGCGTATTATTTAATACATGGGTATCACATGGCGTGAATTCAGGCGAGAATATGGCACACACGTTTTCCAACACGGAAGGGCGCCGGATGAGTTCGCTGGGTTTTTATTTGACAGCTGAAACCTACAAGGGCAAGCATGGCCGTTCATTACGGCTTGACGGCCTGGAAAGAGGATTTAATGACAGTGCCCGTACCCGTTATATCGTGATACACGGCGCTGATTATGTGAGTCCGGAATTTATTGAGAAGGAAGGACGCCTGGGCCGAAGTTGGGGTTGTCCCGCTTTTCCCAAGCCGGTAACAAAACCGATTATCCGGAAAATTAAAGGTGGAACAGTTCTCTATATCTATGGTGATGATCCCGAATATTTCGATAAATCCCTCTATAGTTTGAGAAAGTAAAAAAGGGGAATACCCATATTCCCCTCTTAAAAGTAAGTGTTTAATTCTCAGAAGGTTCGGGTAATACGGAAATACCATATCCACGGTGCCGAGCCAGTGCTCAAATCTTTTGCAACATCTACACGCACCCCAAATTCATTTGTTGAACCGGTTTCAATTCCTAACCCGATTGTGCCGGACAAATCGTCTGAATTAAAGTCCGTCAATTGTTTTACCAGGGAACCGCCGGGGATATTCTGGTCTGTCATTCCCAAATCAATGAATCCCAGAACCCAGACATCCGATCCGAAACTGAATCCAAGCTCCTGGTTGATCAGCAACATACGGGTTCCCTGCATTGATTTATAAGGCAAACCCCTGAGCGTTCCCATACCTCCCAGAAAATATTCATAGTGGGAAGGGTGCGTGATATTTTGTTCGTCTCTGTCCATCACAACGGCTGAAACGATCCGGTTTCTGTATTGGATGGCATGTTTAATCGTTCCGATATACTGGCTGGAAATGCGAATGCGATCGTAATCCCATGAACTGCCATAGGAGGGAGAAAAGCATTCATATACTGCATCCATTTGATAAGCGCCGGGGAAATCCATGGCATTATAACCAAAAAACAATGATCCTGAAAGCCGGTACCCGGCATGTTTACCTGTTTCAACAGTAAAATTATTGATTGTATTTGTTAACGTATTATGGTGAAAAACCTTGAGAGTATCTTCATTCTGACGGAAATATTCTCCCTTCAGACGTAACCGGTTAAAAATTCGTACGGAAGATCCAAAGCGGTATCCTTCTGCCATATATCGCGTTAGATAATCCTGCTTATTTATCAGATAACTTAACCCGTTTTCTTGTTCGGGAATATTCATCCAGTCCTGGGACTGGGTTTCGTGATAACCGACGCCATAAACATATAAGGGGAGCTTATTTATAACTTTGATACGCAGTTGAACCGCTCCCTCGACTTCTTTGCTGCTGAAGCCGTATCCGATCTTATAGTAAAGTGATGTATTTTTTAGATTACCCATATTATACAATTTATTACCAAAGCTGATAAAGAAACCTTGTTGGGAATTCACAGTAGCAAACGGTTCATAGGTTGGCAGAAAATCGGCCGGAACAAAAACACCGCCCGGCCGGTTGTAATGTTTTGTGACGGATTTTTCTTTGATCATCTGCTTGGAAAAATAATCCCGGACAGCACTACCTTTCAGATTGGATGATATAATCTGTCCGTCCGATTGATGGTTTTTAGGCAGATGAACATCCCCCCCCAGGCTTCTGACCGCACCGTTTATGACTGCCGTACTGTCGATATGGATATCGCCGGCATAAACAGTGAGCATACCGTCAACAAGACCCGAAACGATCGCATTGCCTACAAATACTTTAACATGGGTTTGTTTGTTTATTGTATCGCCATATGCCAGTTCATAATCTTTATAAATCTGTTCAACGTACATTTCGTCTTCACTGATAACTGTTCCGCCTAAGAGAGCGCTTGTTATTAATATCAGTATGAGTAAGACTTTTATTTTATTCATGATAGTCTCCCGGATCGGTGGATTATTGTCCCCGTTTTCGAATCTTTATATTTCCATTGTCTACATACAGTTCAACAGCATGCGTTCCCTTTTCCAGGCGGCCGGATGCTTTGACAAGCCGTGAGTCAATCTTCTTAATATCAAGGTTAAAATCAGATGTTATGCTATTGTCATATCCCCGTGCCGTAAGATCAAAAGACACATCGGCATTTGCAGGAAGGTCAAGACTTATGGACCCGTTTTGAGTTGACGCGAAAATCTTATGGTTTTCAAATTTGGGTGAATAGTATTTTGATATGAGAATTGATCCATTTTTTGTTTCGGCGTCCACGGCACCGGTAATTCGCATAATCTCAACATCACCGCTCATGGTGCTGAGCCTGGCCGGGCCGTTAATATTTCTTCCGTATACATCTCCTCCGGACGTTTTTCCTTCAACACTGCCGGTAATATTTCGAACCTTAATTTCTCCGCCTTTAGTATCAGCATACAAATCTGCTTCACAATCGTCTACCTGAACGTCTCCACCCATTGTTTTCAGACGGACTTTCTGCCCCTTTACATCTGCAAGCTCTATATCGCCGCCCAAAGTTGTAATGTCAAGATTGCCGTTCATGGTTTTCAAAAGAATATCGCCGCCGGCTGTTTCTACCGAAATTTCTCCCGTGATAAGACGCATTTCAATATCACCGCCTGCTGACCGGGCGTCAATTTTTCCTTCAAGTTGATAAGCCTGAACATCACCGCCGTATGTCTTGGTAAAAATCCGACCGCGCGTTTTTTCGATTCGAATGTCTCCTCCGGCTGAAACAAGCTCAATAGCACCCTGAAGTTCAGATACGTCAATATTACCTCCAAGCGTATTAACGGCAATACTTGTCATTTCCGGAACATCAGCAATATAATCAACCCGTATGCTGTGGCTCCCGAAAGAAAGGTTTCTTTTTCCTTCTTGATTGACAATAAAGCCGTTGTTGTCCGCTTCAAATTTCAGGTGATATTGCTCCCACAACTTCTCTGCTTCCCTTCGTGACGATGCTTCAATCTGCATTTTTTCAACATATTTAATTGTATTGTTATGATATCCGCGGATCAGCACATCACCATTCAGGTGATTCATTGTAAGCTGAGAAGGGACCGATTTGACCTCTGCATCGGTACTCCACGTAAAAATATAGTATTTCCCGCGTTCAACAACGGTTGGTTCCTGCGCCCATAAGGCAAAAGAAGAAAGCAGGATAAGTGCGAATGCTGTTTTAATTTTCATTTTATTGCTTCTCCAAAGGTTGCCCGGGTTCCTGATAATAACGTTTTAAGATGTCCTGTATCATTTCGTTGGTTTCATCTTCGGAAGCGCTTATTACTGCATTACGCGTTGCAGCGTCTTCATCCCTCATTAAAATCTGTATGGCTTCAATGCGCAAGGCCGGACTGGGATCATTCGATATGACGTTAAGATAGGCATTGCGAATATCGCTATTGATAGAATATTGGGACAATGCCCGCAACGCCCGCTGCCGCACACCCTGATTTTCATCCTGGAGAACCGACGTGATCAGAGCCTGCTGAACTGCTTTGCTTGTTGTGACACCCTCCATGAGTTTTACAGACCTTAAACGTGTGCCCGGGTTCTGGTCACGTACCAGGGCATAGGCCAGAACTTTTTGAATTTCAGGATCGGTAATGTTCCCCGTAAGCGTTAGATCGTTGATTCTCGATGCAGTGATCACCAGCTCTCCCGTGGTTTGATTGACCTCTCGAATACGAATGTCATTTAATGTGTTATCTTTTAACAGTTCATCAAAGTTTGCAGATGCGATTGGAAGATCAGGAGTTGTTGGTTTGGGCTTCCCCGGAACAAAATTCCCCAGAACAATCCCGATTACCAGGGCTGCTGCTACGGTTGTGACGGTCTGCCAGAATCGGGCAGGAACCCGGTAAGGATTAATATGAGCTGACTGCCTGAAAACTTCCTGATGTACTCTGTCCATAATTTTGGCATGAACAAACGGAATTCTTTCTTCATCAAGTTTCACGTCAGGGAGTTCCTGCATGGCTCGGGTGATCAACAGATTGTCCTCCCATAATTGAGAACAGCGGATACACGTATTTCTGTGCTGGTCAATCTGTTTCTTTATGTTTTCGGGAATATCTTCCAGATTGTAATTAAGAAGAATATCCTCACACTGTTTGCATTTCATGGTTAATCCTTAAACAACTGATTTTTAAACGGTTTTAATAAAACTCTTAACTTTTCCTGTGCACGGAACAGATATTTTTTAACGGTTCCTTCCCCGATATTGAGGATAACAGCAATTTCTTTGATTTTCAGATGCTGATTGTACCGCATAATAAAAACGGTCCGTTGTTTCTCAGGCAGCTTTTTAAGCACACTGTCCAGAACGGCCTGAAAATCTGTGTTTTCACTGAATTCAGTCGTTTCGTCTTCCGCTATGGCATAATAATGATCATCATTGTCTTCGGATATGAGAAATTCATGATACTTTTTCTGCCGCGAATGATTGAAGGCCATGTTTATGGTGATGCGGTAAATCCAGGAGTAAAAGCTGGCTTCGAACCGAAAAGAACCGATATTGCGGTATACTGAAACAAAGACATCCTGAGTGATGTCCTCAGCATCCTGCTGGTTCCTGCAGACCTGCATAGCGGCCATGATTACCCGCTTTTCATAGGTCTGAACGATTTGTTCAAAAGCTGCCATATCACCTGCCTGGGCTCTTCGTATGATTTCGATTTCATTCATAGTTTTCTCTGGTGTTGACAGATTTATTTTTTAAATGGTTGTCAAATTTATTGTTTCACTGCAGGGAATATATACCGGTAAGGCCTGATCGTTTTTTTTCATTTGAGTCACGATAACCATAGTTTATGGGCATGTCCGTCATAATGGCATACTCCGGTCAACATTGGCAGAACCAATGACATATTGGCACAACCGACTGTTTTGGCATGCTCTATGCAATAAAATAAATAGAAATGAATGAAAAAGTGAAAAACAAAAAAAAATAAAAGGGGGCAGCCATGACAATTATCAGACGTTATCCGATGTTGAGAGATCGCCGACCACTGGTGGATGATCTATTTGAATCATTCCTGGACAGCTTCAACTCTTTATCAAATGTTAGCTGGAGTCCGGTTGTGGATTTGGACGAGACCAACAATGAATATGTTCTGCATGCCGAACTTCCGGGAATGGACAAGAAAGACATTAATATTTCTGTTGAAAATGAAGTCATAACGATTTCCGGAGAGAAGAAAGAACGGGTAAAAAGCAAAGAAGCCAATTGTCATATTTCTGAAATTGCATTTGGAAAATTCTCCAGAAGTTTCAGGCTTCCATCCCCGATCGACGCAGAAAAAATTGGAGCGAAATGGGAAAATGGTATTCTTACCGTTAATATCCCAAAGAATGAAGTTGCCAAAGCCCGAAAAATTGAAATCCGTTAATACTGAATCCACATAGTGGTTGGCATAAACAGATACAGGGCGTTGCATAACGCCCTGTCTTCTTATTATTGCTGATATTCTTCAGCAAATATTTCTGCAATCAACATGTCTTCCAACAGCTTATTCTGTTCATCCTTATACGTGAAACGATTATGAAACTCATCTTGTCTGGTGAGCTCACTGATAATCCGTTCAATGTCCTGAATACTGCAGGATGAAGCATAATAACAGGGATCCCATACAAAATTTTTGTTATCCGGATTCCGGTTGATCTCTGCCCGTATGGATAACATCAATTCGTTAATGGACTCTGTAAACGATGTATCCGGATTCAAAAAAAACAAACAGTGGATATGGTCTTTCAGAACATAGGTAAGAATGGGCTGATGGAATTTGCTCCGAAGAAAATGATTTATAAAACTTTCAAGTTTCATACTTTTTGGTATACAGGCTTTCCCGTATAAAACTGTAAAATGAACATGAGTGAGAAGTTGGACTCGGGAATACGTCATAATCGAATCTATCAAAACACGGTAAAAAAACCAATATTATAGTATTAATTATATATCTAACAAAAAAGCGGAGTAAACTCCGCTTTTTAAACGTGTATCATGGCTGGCTTCTTACATTTCGACGTATGACCAGGTGTTTGAACGGAGAGTCTTATCGTCAAATATGAAACGGAGCATATATTTATTATCACCGTTTTCTTTTATCCACACGGCAACAAATTCATCCTCTGATTTTTCGATACGATCCGGTTCTCCCAGATCTTCCACGAACCCATAATAATCCTGAGTATGTATGCACCCGTTGATATAGGATGATATCTCATCCTTTTTCCATGAAGGATTGAAAACTTCATGTGTTGCTGCACAGCCGATAATGAGTATTCCTGCCAGTAAGACCGCTATTTTTTTCATGATGCCTGCCCTCTCTTTTTTGATATTTACTTCTTCAAAAATAAAGATGCTTGATTCACAAAAAAGTTGTCTGTTCTTTTTAGTTCTCAATTAAATGAATTGTTTAAAGAGTTACATGTCCCGGATGTTGATTATTACAGAATATCAGCAGTGCCTTCAAATATCCTGAAGATTGTAATTTTTAAGTCAATAAATAACATCTTTATAGATCATGACGAAGCAAATAATCAGGGGTGTTCTTAGCTGTCCTTGTCCGGTGACAAACCCCTTTCCTGATAATGAGCTCATACAAGGATGATTCTGCACTTAAAAAATATTGTTTGATTGACTATTTTCTTAGTGCTGCTTTGGTAAACTGGTACTCCGGTATTTGTACGTTGAATTCAATTGAGTCAATGATATATTCTGTTCCGTCGCCGCGAGATAACATATCTTTGAAAATTATGCGTTTTGGCAGCCAGCGGTCGTCCTGATAAAAAACGTCAAGGATTTCCGTTCTTTTCAGCAACATACCGCTTTTTGCAAAGCGTTCCTCTTTCAGGGGAAGCCAGCGCTCGGCATCTACCCAGATTTTTCGTGAGAAGTAAGCTACATCATCAATGGTTGCCGTCAGATCCAAAACCCAGCATTCACGATCCTTATACATTTCTTTTCCAATGACCTTTGCATCATACTTGCTGCGCAGTTCGTCACTTTCCATCATGTCTTCGTATGACATATCTGATCCCATAACCGATTGTTTCAAAAGATGTCCGGAAATTGTAATTATTCTATCGCTGGGCTCCGGGGTGTAAATCCAGAGATTTTTCCCCAGTTTCAGCATCTTTTTTCCCTTTTCGCGTGCAGGGGCAAGATATTCAACAAACGTTTTTTCAGTGCCTGATGACCAGGCTTTGGATTTTATGGTACGATCTCCGGTACGACTGTGAATAATCATGGTAGAGGTGCTGATTGCTTTATCAAAAACCTGGTTCTGATCAATCCGTTTCAGGATATCATCACCACTGGGAATTTGAGCGTTTACCGGAATAAATATTCCCAGCATCAGTACGGCAAGAATGATATATTTCATGTTTCCAACTCCTTAAACAGCGAGGCTGTCTGACGTTTGTAGATACCGACCCCGGCCAGAGCAGTTCCCAATAAAGTGGAGATCAAACCGGGGAAAAATCCAATATAATACGTCACCGAAGTAATACGGGCTCTAAAGACGAGCGGTATCATCATATTGACATTTTTCATGGTATTGCTGAAATCCCACCCTTTGGTCTGCATCCAATAGGCCATCATTAAGCCGATACCGGTTCCTATCACTGAACCAACCAGGCCAATGGCAACTGATTCAACCAGCAGGGAACTGTATACATGTCCTTTGTGCTCACCGATTGCCAGGCGCACGCCGACTTCTCCATAACGGCGCAAACCGCCCAGAAGTCCGGCATTCCATAATACAATAGACATGATTATTACAAAAATCATGGCAATAGTGCTTGCCATATTGTTCGCTAATGCAAGGTAATCACTTAGACCGCTGATTTCCTGCAATTTTGACATAACCGGTGCAAATCCGCTCTCATTATCGGTATATCCCGCATTGAAATTGTCTGCAATTTTTGCACAAACTTTATCATCATAAACACCGCCGGGCAAATAACCAAGGATCTCACCGGCAGCATCTTCCATATTCAGCGCTTCCTGAATATCACTGATATCGGCAATCATAGCACCCCGATCCATCATCGGGATTCCAAATTTTATTGTACCGACAACCTTAAAATTATAGATCGCCATACTGCCGAACATCGTGGAACTAATCAATGTTGCTTTATCTCCCAGTGCAATCTTTAGATCACGGGCCATTTCATCGCTGATCAGAATCTCACCCGGCTTATCGGGCATTCTTCCGGAAACAATTGAATTTGCAATGTTAAGGGTGCTGATTTCGGTGCTTTTCGGATTATGCAGATCAACACCAAAACCAGCCACGGCTCCCTGAGAACGGGTTTCGCCATTTTCATCCGGAATATCGAGCAATCCGCCGTATTTTATCCGTTTGACCCAGGTTATATCCGGATATTTCTGCTTCAAATCCTGCATAATTGCATCAACCCCTGTCAAAGCCAGATCATTTGGAAGCTGGTCTTCGTTTTCCATATATGCCCGGCTCATTATTTTTACATGGCCGGTTGAAAAACGGGCGGTTGAATCAACCATATCTGTTAAGATACCTCCCATGAACGCTTGAAAAAACACTGTAATAAAGACGCCAATTGTTACCATAATAACCGGAAACAAACTGCGATGACGATCACGAAGAAGGCCTTTAATAATAAATGTTATCATTGTATTTTTCCCCTGATTGCATCGGTTGGTTCCATTTTCGATATTCGTCGTGCCGGCAAATAACTTACAATTGTAGTTGTTATTAAAACTATCAATGTGGTCCCCACAACCAGACCAATTGAATAACTTGGATATATCGTATCTGAAAGAGTCAACCCAAAATCGTCAGTTCCGGCCGGCATTGACCAGCCAACTTTTGCCTGAAGAGCCAAGAGCGGAATTCCATAGATCATCGCCAAGAAAGCCGCCAGGATTGAATGCATGGCACCTTCGACCGTAAAGAGCGCCACAACCTGTTTTTGAGTCATTCCCAGTGCAATATGAGTTCCAATCTCCTTCTGCCTGCGGAATATTGATAACACCTGTGTGTCAAAAATCGCCAGCATTGCAAGTGACATTAATATGATAAAATAGATGTAACCCCCAATCGATTTAGCCTTTATCATTTCCCTTATCTCTGAAAGTAAAAAGTAGTGGTCCTTGAACACCCATCCCGGAAATTCGCCAATATAACCGATTTCATGGGATGTTGTCAGAGTCGTAGCCTGATTGGGCATTTGAACCATACTTTGGTGTTTGTCTATGGGAATCCATAATATCCCTAAATCGGTAGTCGGAACATCTGTCTTGAAAATATGAACGATTTTTACCTCATTGGCATCAAAGGTACCGTTCACATCCCGCCAGCGTACCGTCACATAGTCACCGATATTCAATTTGCTGTTTTTAGCCGTACGACTGCCAATAATAGCCGGTATTTCACCATCGTCGCTTTTTAAATACTCCGTTGGCAATTCCAGTATCTGCTGATCCGGATCAACGCCCCGAAGGGAAACACTCTGAATCCGTCCCTGAGGATATATACTTGCCTGACTGATCAGTGTTGGTGTCATTTTTCCCTGTTTAATGGCAGCCGTCATTTCATCCGTTAACGGTGCATGGCTGTCTTCAACAGTAAATGGATCATAGGGGTCATAATTTTCATGCCAGTATTGCCCGCCGCCGATCTGCCAGCTGATCGTATCGTGCCGAGCTTGCTGATTCCATCCGTTTAAAACTCCCTTAAACCAGATGATTACCACAAAAGCAAGGGAAAGGACAAAGACATTCAGCCATGTCCTCAACCGGGCTCCCATCAGGTTTCGATACGCTAACTTTATTGCTAACATAATATCCTCCCGGTTATTTCTTTACCTGTTCATCTTTGGCCACTTTACCGTCAAACAGGCTGATTTTACGATGCAGATATTGAATGACTTTCTCATCATGAGTAGCAAATATGAATGTTGTTTTTAAATCCCGATTCAGTGTTTCCATAGTCTGTAAAATATTGTGAGAATTTTCTGCATCAAGGTTAGCTGTCGGTTCATCTGCAAGGACGATTTTGGGTTGTTTGACCATTGCCCGGGCTATGGAAACACGCTGGCATTCGCCGCCGGAGAGTTGTGCAGGACGAGATTTGCGTTTGTCCTGCAAGCCAACCCAATCCAGGGCCTGATTGACCAGTTCGTACCTTTTGTTTTTTTCCATCTTCAATAAAAGCAGTGGTAATTCGACATTTTCAAACACATTGTACACAGGGAGAAGGTTATACGTCTGAAAAATGAACCCGAGGTGATGATTTCGCAGCTGCGCTGATTGACGGGCATTGAGTTGACCAATCGAATGACCCAGGACATTGGCATCACCCTTGCTCGGAACATCCAGCGAGCCGATAATATTCAGCAGGGTTGTTTTTCCGGAGCCGCTAGGTCCTACCAGACCGGCAAATTCACCTTCACCAATAGTCAGGTTAATGTCCTCCAACGCCCGGAAATAGCCCTTTCCAATCGGGTAATCCTTAACCATATCAGTGATTGTAATTAATTGACCGTTTTTCATTACACTCATCCTTATGTTATTGTTGAATTTTCGGAATTTTATTAACAGAACTATTGCAAAAAATCCGTCCGGGATAAAATACCCGATATGCAGTCTTTTGTATACCCGTCATAATTTTATGATTCCTTCCCATTCATCGTGTTATTCAAGTCAACTTTACACAACAGGACGTTCCCTTTTGACCAGGTTAGTGATTGTATAGGAGCATGAATTTCAAGCCGTATCCGCCTGCTCCTGCGGTGCCGAGTGCGATGGGAATGTGGGGAAAATTAAACAGACTCAGGTTAAGAACAATGCGGTCATAACTGCGCTGCCAATTGACATACTGAATCCAGTCATCGATTTCCCAGGAATAGAACAGCATACCTGATACGGAATCGAAGATACCAAGCGGATAGCTTACCATAATGGCAGACAGCTGAGCATCCTGTTCGGCTCTAATAAATTCATTTCCAAAACGATTCATCATGTGTTCGCCAAGAACATAAAGTCCGTTTCCCAATCCAAACGTATAATCAGCTCCGAGGGTAACCATTTCTGTATAATGAAAGGGACTTGCAATATCCTGATATTGAACAGACGCTTCAAACCACACACCTACAAAGATATCATAGCGGCCATCCAGTGCAATTCTCCCTTCCTGAAAATCTCTAACGCCGTTATTGGCATGGCGATAGTGCGTAGTTACGGCCATTTCACCAAACGGAACCGGGGTTTGAACTCGTCCGCCAAACTCCGGTCGATTATCGATGCTTGTATATGCTTCCCAGCCTTTCAGCTTATCATTACCATACAGACCCCAGAGCCAGATATTGCTGTTGTTTATAAAATTATACCTATAACGCAAACCCCAAACACCTTCGGCCATATTTAAAGGATCCGTGGGATCTTCCCGTTCAAACCACATCAGCGATCTTAAAAGCTGTGCAGGTCCGAAATTGATTTTTTGTAAACCAATCTGAAATTCTGACTGCCGGGTTGTGAAGCGACCGTTTAGGCGATAAACCCGAATAGTATCCTTTAAGGTAAAATCCTCATAATAAACAACGCCCAAAGCCGATGCTTCAATATCAAATATATTGCCCGGTTTTCGCTCCC
>DKER01000157.1 GCA_002452555.1 Fidelibacterota bacterium UBA6817
AAACCATGATCGACCATGAAACCACATAAATGAAACAAAAGCAGTCAAATGAAACAACCTCATATCAACTGAAACAAAATCGACCCACCCTACTGACTACCGGCTACCGGACTGCCGACTGACTGTAAAAATCATCAATTACCTTACTGATTCTCCATTTCTGACATGTTTAATCCTGAATTAGCATCACCAAACCCCTGATTTGGAACCCGATTGTATACATTTGCTTCTTTTTTATGTCCCACTTGTATTTATAATATTGTAATTTTATTTCAGGAGGAAAAATGCCAAGGTTGAATGAACTAAAAAAACCGGATTGGCTTAAGATAAAAATTCCCGGCGGAGAAGGTTTCCGAACTGTGAAGCAGCTTTTGAAGGATCACAGACTCCATACGGTATGCGAGGAAGCTCTGTGTCCCAATATTGAAGAGTGCTGGAAACGGAAAACAGCTACGTTCATGATATTAGGTGATATTTGCACACGGAATTGCCGTTTCTGCGGTGTCAATAAAGGAATTCCCCTTCCTCCCGATCCAAATGAACCGAAAGAACTGGCAGATGCTGTTTGTGAACTCAATTTAAGCCATGTTGTGATCACGTCAGTCGATCGTGATGATCTGCCAGACGGAGGTGCCGGTTTCTGGGCAGAATCAATTCACCAAATCCATAAAACGTCACCCGGTTGTACGATCGAAGTGCTGATCCCTGATTTTCAGGGCAATCTAAAGGTGCTGGATATGGTTCTTAATGCACGGCCAGATGTTGTGGGTCACAATCTGGAAACCGTACCGTTCCTCTACCCTGCTGCCCGTTCAAAAGGAAACTATGAACTGTCTCTGCAAGTATTAAAATATATATCCGGTCATGGTTTCAGAACTAAAACCGGTATTATGCTGGGACTTGGGGAAAAACCGGATGAAATCCGTCGTCTTATGCAGGATGCCCTTGATTCCGGCGTAAAAATATTCACACTCGGGCAGTATTTACAACCCACATCAAAGCACCTTGACGTTAAGGAGTTTATTCCACCGGAACAATTCAGGGAATATAAAGTGCTGGGAGAATCCCTGGGGTTTGAACATGTGGAATCCGGACCCCTTGTCAGGTCATCATATCGCGCTGATAAACAAACACCTATGAAACAACAGGACGTGTCATGAAAAAATTATTGGCTCCGTCAATTTTGTCGGCAGATTTTATGAATCTGAAGAGTCAGATTGAAGAGACTGAAAAAGCAGGCGCAGACATACTTCATTTGGATGTTATGGATGGGCACTTCGTTCCGAACCTGACATTCGGTCCCCCCTTGATCAGCCAAATTCGAACAATAACAAATATGACTCTCGATGTACATCTTATGATTTCAAATCCTGAAAACACGATAGATGCCTATATCGATAGCGGAGCTGACTGGATCTCAGTCCATCCGGAAACAACCGGACATTTGCACCGCCTGATCTCCCATATTAAATCTAAGAAGCGAAAAGCCGGTGCAGCACTGAATCCTTCCACTCCCCTGATCCTGCTTGAAGACATCCTTGAAAATTTGGATTTTGTCCTCCTGATGTCTGTCAATCCGGGATATGGCGGACAATCATTTATTCCCGGCGTAAACGATAAGATCCTCCGTTTCCTTGATATGCGGTCAAAACAAAATTGTGAACATGTTTTACTGGAAGTTGATGGAGGAATCGGATTAAATAATATTAAACAATTAGCTGAGTCGGGTGTTGATGTATTTGTCGCAGGAAGTGCGATATATCATTCGTTTAATATAAAAAAGACTATTGAGGAGATGAAACATCTTTTATGAAAACCGGTAAACAAAATCTGCTTCCTTTCCCCGAATTTCCATCCGGACTTGAATGGTTTAAAAACCGCTTTACCATTGATCCGATCCAGAAGTTAATCCGTTCAAGAAATTCACAGATCAAATATTTCCTTTACAAAAATGTATTTGAAATGGATGCCCAATCCATTTATATCAAAGTAACAAAACGGGAAATCAATGAAAACAGGACCCGTATCAGAGTTCTGAAGGAACTGGAACACTTTGATCCCAATAAAGCATTTTCTGAGTATCCGGCGGATAAGCAAAAAATTCTCCAGCTTAATTATCTTGTATCCCTATTAAGTGAAGCACGGGATTATAACTGTCACAAACGCATGGAAGCCGTTCAAAATGTGTTTATTTTTCTCCTTAAACATCAGAATAAAGACGGTTCTTTCCCCTTACCTTTTCACCAGAATATTTTTCTGATAGAAACTCTGCTGAAATATGATCTTGAAGGTAACCGCTATCTTGAGCAGGCTATCCGCTGGCTGGTCCGTCAGCAGAATCCCGACGGAGGATGGGGGCAGGCAGACGGCATGTCCGATGTGTGGCTGACTTTGAAAGTCCTCAGTGCCTGCAGTTATCATTCCGTTATGCGGGAAAGAGAAAAGATCAAACGGGGTGCCCAGTTCATCATGAGTCATTATTTATCAGAAAACAAGGGAGGAATTCTGGAAGGAAAACATGCCTGGGATCAGCTTTCCTATGGTTATGAAGGATTAAAAGCATTTCGCGGCGGCACGCTGAAAGTTCTGGAAGTCCTGGTAAGACTCGGATATACGGCTCAGGATAGAGAAATCCGGAAAATGCTGAACTGGCTTGAAGAGCAGCAGAATAATTTCGGACTGTGGTCTGCTTTGCCCAGACAGTCAAAGGATATGACGGACGAATGGGTATCATACAGAGTTATTCGTGTTTTTCAGCTTTATTACCTGATGGGAAAAAACAGGAAACCAATCCGGAAATTTAAAATTAAACCGGGGGGCAGAACCTCAGCCAAAAAGCCAAGATTTCTCAATGAGAATGAAATGATAAATGACACAGAAACTCAGGAAATGACAGAATACGCACAAAATACACCTGACAAAGGAGATACTATATGAGTCCAAAAGAATATGAAAATATTGCAGCAGATATAACACTGGCAGACGAATTTGATTCCCCAAAGGAAATTCCTGTTATGCCTTTACGAAATACAGTCCTTTTTCCCCAACAGGTTATTCCTCTCTACATCGGACGGGAACGATCCCTGCAGCTTCTGGAAGATATCATGCCATCATCAAAACTCATTGCCGTTGTTGCACAAAAAGACATTGGTACAGAAAATCCCAAAGAAGATGAACTATATACATGGGGGACTCTTGCTCAGGTTTTAAAAATTTTCGATATGCCGGATAAAAGTAAGAGTGCTATTGTTCAGGGAATTGAACGGATACAGATTCATCAGTTAACGCAGGAAACGCCTTATTACAAGGGGATTGTCCGCCGGGTACACGAGATATCCTATTCAAACGACAATAAAATCCAATCCCTGGTCACGAATTTATACAATCAGTTTCAATCTCTTGTCAATAAAGCACAATATTTGACAAACGAACATCTTGATGTCATCCGGATCATCAAGGATCCGGGGAGACTGGCTGATAAAATCACATCGGTATTAAATGTGCAGGTTAGTGAGAAGCAGAATATACTCGAAATCTCTGATGTCCAAAAAAGGCTTACGGCCACGACCATACTTGTCAATAAAGAGATTCAGCGTATGGATGTTGGCGAACGGATCCAGTCACAGGTTCAGGATTCCATCAACAAAAACCAGCGGGAATATTTTTTGCGAGAGCAGCTAAAAGCCATCAGGAAAGAGCTTGGTGAGGACGAATCAGGTATGGACACGAAGGAACTGGAAGAGAAAATCGAAAAATGCGGGATGTCCGAGGAAGCATTAAAGGTTGCACGAAAAGAATTGACGCGGCTTGAACGAATTTCCCCTCAATCACCTGAATACACGGTAAGCCGCACCTATCTTGAGTGGCTTGTTGAACTCCCATGGTCATTATCAACCGATGATCAGGTGGATATAACCAAAGCAGAGCAAATCTTAAATGATGATCATTACGGACTGGAAAAGATAAAAGTCAGAATTCTGGAATATCTTGCTGTCAGAAAACTCAAACAGCTAAAGGATCCCAAAGCTGGCGTAAAAGGTCCGATTTTATGTTTTATCGGTCCTCCCGGAGTGGGGAAAACATCCGTCGGAATGTCCATAGCACGCGCTATGGGACGGAAGTTTTACCGTATGTCTTTGGGGGGCGTAAGAGATGAAGCAGAAATCCGGGGGCATCGTCGGACTTATATCGGAGCCCTGCCCGGCCGGATTATCCAGGGAATAAAAAAAGCCGGTTCCAACAATCCTGTTTTTATGCTGGATGAAATTGATAAGCTGGGTTCGGACTTCAGAGGCGATCCCTCCAGTGCTTTATTGGAAGTTCTGGATCCGGAGCAGAATTTTTCATTTTCGGACCACTATCTGGAAGTCCCCTTCGACCTGAGACACGTAATGTTCATCGCCACGGCAAACTGGTATGATCCCATTCCTGAACCCTTGAAGGACAGAATGGAAATTCTGGAATTTCCGGGTTATACAGAGCCGGAAAAAATTCACATTGCAAAGTCCTTTCTCATTCCGAAGCAAATTAAAGAACACGGACTTGAGGAGTCTGATATTATATTCACGAACGACGGTATCAGCACGATCATTGAAAATTTTACGCGTGAATCAGGTGTTCGTAATCTTGAACGGGAAATTGCCAATATTTGCAGAAAAGTAGCCCGTGAAAAAGTGGAAAAAGGTGTAAAAAAACGGCGGATTACATCGTCCATGGTTTCAAAATATCTGGGAAAACGAAGATATTACAGTGAAGTTGCGGAACGAATGATCAAACCCGGAATCGCAGTGGGTCTTGCCTGGACGGCAGTGGGCGGCGATATTCTTTTTATTGAGGCTACAAAAATGCCGGGCAGCGGCAAGCTTATTCTCACGGGTAAATTGGGAGAAGTTATGCAGGAATCAGCCCAGGCAGCCATGAGTTTTATTCGGGCCAATGCCGAGCGATTTGGAATTGATAACGATTTCAATAAAGAATTTGATGTCCATATTCACATTCCTGCCGGTTCCATACCAAAGGACGGACCTTCAGCCGGCGTAACTCTGATGACGGCTCTTGTGAGCGTATTAAGTAATCGCATGGTTAAGGACAGATATGCCATGACCGGTGAAATCACCCTGAGAGGCCATATTCTTCCGGTTGGTGGAATTAAGGAAAAAGTGATTGCCGCCAATCGGGCCGGCATCAAAAATGTGATCCTTCCCGATAAGAATAAAAAGGATATTGATGAAGAAATCCCGGCTGAAGTCAAAAAAGAAATGACATTTCATTTTGTAGATGATATGATTGATGTCCTTGAACTCGCGCTGGAACCTGTGAAATAAGTGGAGTAATATTAAATATCCATGTTTAAAAAACTGATAAAAACGGCCGGACAATATTGGCATCTATCCTTTTCGGGACTTTTCTTTTCGTTGCTGTATGCTGTTACCAATACGGCTTCCATGTGGGTAATAGCATCCCTGATCCAGACAATCTTTAATCCGGAAGAAGCCGTATCACAGGATGTTACATCCGTTCAGACTGGAATAAATGATCAGCTGAAATTACTTGTCCGCCGACTGATCATCGGAACCGATCCCGTCGATGCCCTGACACGACTCAGTCTTTTAATTATCGGCATTTTCCTTCTGAAAAATATTTTTCTGATAGTAAAGAAAATTTTATTTGGCCGGATGGAACTGCGAATCATAGTTGATACGCGAAATAATCTGTATTCCCATATTACCAAACAGACCATGTCCTATTATGATAATCACAAGCAGGGCGATTTTCTATCCGTGATCATGAATGATGTTCTCATATTTCGGCAGGCTATTAAAGTCATATTTGACAAAATGGTCACTGAACCGGCGAATATCATTACAACTGTAATTCTCCTGTTCCTGATCAGCTGGAAATTTACTCTTTACGTTATGATTATGTTTCCCATATCGGTTTTCATCTTCTGGATCGTCGGTTCTTCCATTCGCAGAAAGGGTCGGAGAACACTGAAACAGATGAGTGTCATTACAACATTTCTCCAACAAATGCTTGGTTCATTCAGGCTTGTAAAATCGTATAATAAAGAAGAAGATGAGATCAATAACTTTAGGGACAGAAACAGGAAATTCTTCAGAATCCAGTTGCGGCAGCTCCGGCTAACGGCTCTCAATTCACCCTTATCCGAGATGGTGGGTGTCATAACCGGCGCGCTTCTGTTTATGATCGGCGGGAAAATGGTTATTACCGGTTCATCCATGGATTCAGAGGATTTTATTCGCTATATCATTCTTCTGTTTTCGATTTTGAGTCCGATAAAAAATCTTACGTCCGTCAATGACAACATTCAAAACGGACTCGCTGCTGCCGAGCGGATTTTTAACGTGCTGGAAACACCTATCGAAAACCTTGAATCTCCCCATGCCGTCGATAAAGAGCATTTTGATCAAGAAATTGAGTTCAGAAATATAACGTTCCGATACGATACAAAAGATGTCCTGAAAAACATTAACCTCAAAATCCCGAAAGGGAAAAGTTATGCCCTGGTAGGATCCAGCGGTTCGGGAAAATCTACGCTTGCAGATCTCTTATGCCGGTTTTATCTGCCCAATGAAGGCGAGATCCTGATTGATGGGATTGATATCAGAAATATTAAATCCGAATCACTTTATAAGCTCATAGGTACCGTATCACAGGATGTTCAGATGTTAAATGAAACTATTAGGACAAATTTGATGTACGGTTCTGAAAATAATGATGATGAGTCGGTGAACAGGGCTGTTGAAATTGCAAATGCCGGATTTATCCATGATCTTGAAGACGGTTGGGAAACCATTGTCGGGGATCAGGGTGTCCGTTTATCCGGCGGTCAAAAACAACGCATAGC
>DKER01000103.1 GCA_002452555.1 Fidelibacterota bacterium UBA6817
GGGATGGGAACAATAGGGTACTTTTAATAAGAATATTAATTTTTGATCGAAAATGTCTCTGGATTCTTCAGGCATACTGAAGCATAAATTCAACTTTAGTATTTTTAAAGATATCTTTGGGATACCGCCGAATTATTTTTAGTTTCCGGCACGATATAAAATACGATAAAACTGTTTAAAGGTGAGATAAGAATATCAGAAACTTCGGCAGATTATTACCTATTATTGGCAGGAATATGAAAGTGCTGAATACAATATTAAACTGGTGATCGTTTGAACGATATTGAATCAGACAATCTGGCACATACGGGTCTGGATATGTACTCCCTTATGGAAGAATTATATCCAATCTGCCGCAGCATCACTGGGGACGGGGTAAGAGAAACCCTTAAAATATTGCAAAAACATATCCCGCTCCAGATCCGGGAAGTTCCCACCGGCACAAAGGTTCTTGACTGGACAATTCCAAAAGAGTGGAATATCCGAGATGCATATATCAAAGATCCCAACGGGAAAATGATCGTTGATTTCAGGGAAACAAATGTCCATGTGATCAGTTACAGTACGCCGGTTAATAAAAAAATCCCCCTAGATGAATTGAAAAAACATTTACATTCCCTTGAACAATACCCGGATTGGATTCCCTACCTCACTTCCTATTATAATGAAAACTGGGGATTCTGCCTCACTCACAATACTGTAAAAAAGCTTACCGATGGAGAGTATGATGTAAAGATTGATTCTACTTTCAAAGAGGGATCCCTCTCGTATGGAGAATTCTTCCTTAAAGGAGAATCTGATGAAGAAGTCCTCCTTTCAACCTATCTCTGCCACCCATCATTATGTAATGATAACCTGTCCGGCGTTGTCCTATTAACCCGGCTTGCAGAATACCTCAAAGGTAAAAAACTGAAATATTCCTACCGGTTCCTATTTATTCCAGAAACCATTGGGGCGATTGCATGGCTCTCTAAAAATGAGATGAACCTATCAAAAATAAAATTTGGGCTTGTTGCAACTTGCGTTGGGGACCGTGGAAATTCCACATATAAACAAAGCCGGAATGCCATGGATACGATTGATCGGATCGTGCAGAAAGTTCTCGAAGATTCAGGAACGCCATTCAGGATTATGGAATTTTGGCCATCAGGAAGTGATGAACGGCAGTATTCTTCCCCGGGTTTTAATCTGCCGATTGGATCACTGATGCGCACATGTTATGGACACTTCCCTGAGTACCATACTTCTGCGGATAATCTTGATTTTATTACTGCAGAGCATCTCGCGGATTCGTTGAAAAAATATCTTGCTGTCATCTTTATTATTGAAAATGATATGACCTACATCAACACGAATCCCAAAGGTGAACCTCAATTGGGGAGGAGAGGATTATACGCGAAGATCGGGGGGACAAAAAATGCTGGAATGGATGAGCTTTCCATCTTATGGGTTCTGAATCATTCAGATGGAAATCATTCTCTATTAGATATTTCAATCCGTTCTAAAATTCATTTCCGGACAATCAGACAGGCGGCAAATGCACTTGAATCTTGTGGATTACTGGTACCAACGGATACGAAATAATTCAATCAACAAGATCCCAACTAAGCGGAGTTCCCCGCGTGATGTCTTTTCTGGCTTTTCTGGAAATAAGTGTCTTCAGATATTTTGGTGGCAGGCCATTGCCCGGGCGGATTGATCGGACATTCCTGTCGGTAAATAATTCTCCTGCAATGATGTCCTCAACCGCGAATAATGATCGCCGGAATGTCTGGCTTGCAAGTTCGTGAGGACAAACATCGTAAGAAACTCGTCCAAGCGATTGCTCTGCGATCCGTATTGAATCCACCATTTCTCTGAACTCTCCAGGTTCAAGTGAAAATGCACTATCCGGCCCGGGTGTTTTCCTCGAGAGCGTGAAATGTTTCTCAATAATCGATGCACCAAGCGCGACAGCAACTACAGGGACAATCGTGTTCAGCGAATGGTCAGAAAGACCCACCGGAACTCCGAATGATTCGGACATGTCAGCAATTGTCTTAAGGTTCATATCTTCTGGGAGCGCCGGATAAGCACTGGTGCATTTGAGTAATGTGATCTGCGGATTGCTTTCTTTCCGGATGACCTCAATTGCTTCACCGATATCCTGTCGGCTGGCCATTCCCGTTGAGAGTATTATGGGTTTTTGGGTTTTTGCAACGCAGGATAATAATTCATGATCAACTAATTCAAATGAGGCAATCTTATATGCCGGGATATTCATATTCTCAAGAAATTCCACGGATGTTGAATCAAATGCCGTTGAGAAAAAATCCATGCCAAGCTGTGTTGCAGTTTTCATAAGGTCTGGTTGCCACTCCCAGGGTGTGTAGGCTTCCTTATACAGATCGTGAAGGTTCATACCATCCCAGAGTGTTCCCTTTCCGAGTGTGAAATATTCATTTGAACACGAGATTGTCAAGGTATCCGCAGTGTATGTCTGGATTTTCACTGCATCGGCACCTGCATCCTTTGCTGCATGAATCAGCCTGACCGCTTCTTCAAAATCCTGATTATGATTGGCAGATAGTTCCGCGATAATATAAACTGGAAAACCAAAACCGATGTTATGGTTGTTTATCGAAATTTTTTTATTTGTCAATTCTTGATCCCACCTAACGGCTTTCTGGAGTAATCTCAATTCTTAAATATATCCGTTTTCCATTCTCATAAAAAAACGCCCCTTTGTGAGGGGGGAATGTCCTAGCCCTCAAGATATTTATTAAATCGCCCGCTTTGTACAACCGATCCAATTCAATCTCATCAATTTTTCTGATATCTGCAACTCTGTGATACGTACCTTCATCGCATTTTTGAGGGATCGAATGAATTTCCCTGGATCGTATCTTCGGCCAGATTTCCTTGAATAAAGAGATGCTCATCCGTTCAAGTTTCTTATAAAGAGAATACCCGGTATCGTAAACCGTGACTTGTACGGGTTTTTGAGCAATAATATCTCCTGAATCAATCTTCTCATTCACATAATGCAATGTGACACCCGCAGGTGTTCCATCAATAATGCTCCAAATATTTGGATTGGCCCCTCTATTGTAGGGAAGATAGGCGGGGTGTAAATTAATGCAGCCGCGAGGGAAAATGTCAATGAATTTCTGTTTTAGGATGTATCCAAAATAAACTGAAACCGCAATATCCGGATTAAGGTTGCGGATTCTTGTTATAATGTTATCATCCCAGAGAGTATCGGCAAAAAAAACTTCGTTTTCTGTCAATCCGGATTCTGTGACAATCTTGTCGCTACATTTTTGTTTTCCTGCGGGATGAATCACAATCCCAACAATTTCATCATCTTTCTGTTTTTTCAACCAGGAAATCACTTTTACTCCGACATTATTATTGGCAAGGTATAAGACTCTCATGAGGATCACAAATTCAAGTTAGCATCCTGATAACATCACTACAGCCATTTCCATCAATCAGTTTTCTCTGATTTTTTTGTAACAGACTCCGGTTGTCTTGAGATTCAATAAGATTTTTTATTGACTGAATCAGAATTCTCTGGGATAATTCGTTATAACCTCCAAGGGATATTGTTGCACCGATAGCATGAAGTTTTTGAACTATCGGAGATTGGTTATCAGACAGGATGATTGACAGGAAAGGCACTCCCATAAATACCAGTTCCCAACAAGTACTGCCTCCGGCAGATATTGCCATATCGGCCCAAGCCATAAGATCAGGCATATTATCTGCATCTTGGATGAGGGAAAAACCCGTCGTCTCGGCAGTAATTTTTTGGAGGGCTTTAAGATGGGGATTAACACAACCTACGACAACGATAACTTCAAGCCCTTGACATCCAGTATTTTTTATTGCCTCAATGACATTAAGGGTAAGATTTCCTGAATCGCCACCACCAAGAGTAATTAAAATTTTTTTTGCCAGAGGGGGAATATGTCGGGTTCGGTTTTTATATAATAAAAATTGCCGCCGTAATAAAACATACTTCGAACCCAATAAAAATTTTGTGTATGATTCATGATAGGGATAAAGGGAGATATCTGCATAGATATTCTGATTCAGTACAATATCTGCAAAATAGTGTGTTGAATGACCATAATCATCGATAAAAAGAAGAGAATGTCCGGCTTCTTTTATCATTTTTTGATAATCGGAACCAAACTGGTATCCATCGATAACGATCCAATCTGCTGCTTTTTTATCGGCAATTGAGATCAAATTTAAAGCATCTTCATGAGTACCCGATGAATCTGATATTTCAACAACTTCCATATTTTGGCTTTGGATTTTTTGCAGGACAACAGGAAGTGCCGAATTCAGGACAAAGCAAACCTTACCGCCCTCGTTGTACCATGATTCCGCGAGGGCAAGGCATCGCATCAGGTGACCCGTTCCAATAGATGGCCCGGCATCTGTTCGGATAACAAGGGATTTCATGTAAGACGTTGGAAACCGGAATGTGCTACCGGCCCTTTGAGCATTTTTTTCATGGTGCCGTTCTCAATAGCATCTGCAATTTTTCCAAAGGAGGTATTGACTGCAACCCGGTAGTTTTCGATATGGGATTTCTGGTGAGCATAGGTCGCATAGAATGATTTGCCGGCAAGGAATCCGTTTTCCAGCATCATCTGGGTGAAGAGCGTCTGCGATTCCATGGCTAAATCCCCTTCAAATGCGAAGTGGCTTAAGGGATAGATCCCACCGACCTCGATATCAAGACCCGCTTCACATGCCGCATCCTGCCAGAGTTTCTGTACTGTTTTTCCCATCATCACCAAGTGACCGGGTACGGATTTCCTTTCATATTTTTCAATAGTTGCAAGTGCAGCTGCCGGCCCGATACCTTCGGTCCAGTTTGTACTACTCATGAAGGTTGACTGGGCTGCCTGCATGACTTCTTCGGTACCAATGACTGCCGCCATGGGATACCCATTGCCCATTGCTTTTGCAAAGACGGCGATATCCGGTTTGATGTTATGATTCAGGTGTGCCCCACCGGTACAGAGACGAAATCCCGAGGAGACTTCGTCAACAA
>DKER01000087.1 GCA_002452555.1 Fidelibacterota bacterium UBA6817
GGGTGCGTTGATTTTGTTTCAGTTGGTATGATGTTGTTTTATTTGACTGCTTTTATTTCATTTAGTGTATTGGTTTCATGGTCGATAAGTTTTTTTTCTGGTTCGAGGGTGAACAAATCGATTTTCAACATATTGAATGCTGCGAAGCAGCGATGGAACACCGAACAATGTGAGACAGTGGGCAGTAGTCAGTCGGCAGTCGACAGTTGACAGTCGGCAGTGATCAGTCAACAGGCAATCAACTTTTTGACTTTCGACTTTCCACAGCGAGCGCAGCGAGCCTCAACGTCTCAACCTCTCAACCTTTCAACGTTTGAACTCTTGAGCCCATGAGCCCTTGAACTCTTGAGCCCATGAACCCCTAAACAGCGAGCACCGCGAGCCTCAACGTCTCAACCTCTCAACCTTTCAACCTTTCAACATTTGAACTCTTGAGCCCATGAACCCATGAACAGCGAGCACAGCGAGCCTCAACGTCTCAACCTCTCAACATCTCAACATCTAAACCTTTGAACGTGTTAGAAAAGAATTAATAATCAATAGAATTTTTTATTGTTGAACAATTGTATAAACTTTTGGAAAACCGAGGTATTGCATTCTGATATAAAGAAACAATTCGTAAATTTATTATGAATAGTTATAAGCCATTTATAATAAATGATATTCTTTTTAACTGATTTATAGGATTGCGCCCACCCCCATCCTCCACCACCCCGGGGGAGATTACAGCGTTTCGATAAAAAATACAAAATAATATTGATAATTATATATTCATACCATTTTATCTAAAGAATTTCATCCTTATCTCAATCACCACACTTGACAGCCGGGAAAAAACTGGCAGAACAAAAGAACAATGAAATTTTGGATTGTCCGATACTAGTATATTTGGTAAAATTACCAACCATTGTGAGATTAGTATGTTTGAACATGAAAAAGAACTCTACGAAGCTAAGGCTAATATCCTGAAAGCCCTGGCCCATCCAACACGTCTGTTTATGGCGGAAAAACTCCTGCAGCGAGATTACTGTGTCTGTGAGTTTGTCAAGATGATTGATGCGGATATTTCCACGATTTCCAAACATCTGTCCATTTTAAAAAATGCCGGCATCGTGAAAGATGATAAACGGGGTAAACAGGTGTATTATCATTTAAAAACACCCTGCATTCTTCAATTCACGGAATGTGCCCTGAATATTATTGAATCCAATCAGAAAGAACAGTCTAAACTGATTTCTCACATTGAGTCAGATATGGAGGATTAAGGTGATCTGGAAACGGGAATGGAAACCTTTACTTTGGATCGCAACAATCTTTTTGGTGCTGTATTACATGCCAGTAGGGCATCCGCGTTTTGACGGTGCCATTCTTGAAGCATTTGAACTGGTAAAATGGTACGCCCGGGAACACGTACTGCTTTGCCTGATCCCGGCTTTTTTTATTGCCGGCGGAATATCCATATTCGTCAGTCAGGGTTCAATAATGAAGTATTTGGGAGCCCGGGCAAAAAAGGGCGTAGCTTATGGCGTGGCATCTGTTTCCGGAACCGTTTTAGCCGTGTGTTCCTGTACTGTATTACCGCTTTTTTCCGGTATTTACAAAATGGGAGCCGGCTTGGGACCGGCAACCGCTTTCCTGTATTCCGGGCCGGCTGTCAATATACTGGCAATTATTCTGACAGCTCGTGTTCTCGGGATTGAAATGGGAATCGCCCGGGCGGCAGGTGCAATCGTTTTCAGTATTGTTATCGGACTTTTAATGCATGTGATTTTTTGGAAGGAAGAGAAAAGCCGGGTTGCCACAGAGATGGCTATCCCTGAAAACGGTGCTTCCCGAAGCGGTCTTCAGAATATTCTCTTTTTTGTTTCACTTGTGGGAATTCTTGTTTTTGCCAACTGGGGCGCTCCGGCAGAAAGTACAGGAATATGGGCGGCTGTTTTTCAATCAAAATGGATTGTGACTGCTTTTTTTTCTACGACTCTTGCATTAATACTCATCTTATGGTTCAAGCTTGCATGGTGGAAAATCGCCGTCACAGCTGTCCCTGTTGTGTTTTTAGGATTTCTATTTCCGGACAGGCCTGTCTTGGCCTTTTCTGCAGGTATTATAGGATTATCTGCATTCACCAGTACGGATAAGGGCGAAACATCGGACTGGTTTAGCGCCACATGGGAATTTGCCAAACAAATTCTTCCCCTGCTGTTATTTGGGGTTTTAATAGCCGGACTTCTCCTGGGGCGTCCCGGTCAGGAAGGATTGATTCCTTCCGCTTATATAGAAAGTGCCGTCGGCGGAAATTCACTGAGGGCAAATTTCTTTGCGTCATTTGTCGGGGCTTTTATGTATTTCGCAACCCTTACAGAGGTTCCGATTCTTCAGGGACTTATAGGAGCAGGTATGGGAAAAGGCCCTGCCCTGGCCCTCCTTCTGGCAGGACCGGCCTTGAGTCTTCCCAATATGCTTGTTATCCGAAATGTTCTCGGCACTAAAAAAACAATTGTTTTCATTTTGCTGGTTGTTGTTATGGCAACCATTAGCGGGATGGTGTTTGGCTACCTGTTTTGAGATGATAGAGACACCCTTTTTCTGTGTCTTTTAAACGTAAATATATGTGAGAAACATGAATAAAAGTGACATCAGTTTTTTTGAAAAGTACCTGAGCATATGGGTCATGCTATGTATGGCGACCGGCGTTCTTATCGGACAGTTTTTACCTCAGATCCCGAATTTTCTCAGCCGTTTTGAATATGCCAATGTATCTATCCCCATAGCAATTCTGATCTGGCTGATGATTTATCCCATGATGATGAAAGTAGATTTTACCAGCTTACTGCATGTGGGTAAAAATCCTACAGGATTGTATCTTACATGGGTCAGCAATTGGCTGATTAAACCGTTCACGATGTTTGGAATAGCCTACCTTTTCTTTCATATCGTGTTCCGCTCTCTCATTTCTCCTGACCTTGCCAAAGATTATCTAGCAGGTGCCATTCTTTTGGGAGCGGCACCCTGTACGGCCATGGTTTTTGTTTGGAGTCATTTAACAAAAGGAAATCCGGCTTATACGGTTGTGCAGGTCGCCAGCAATGATCTGATTATCCTGATTGCTTTTACTCCGATTGTTGCGCTGTTACTGGGAATCGGGGGAATTTCGATCCCCTGGAATACCCTGCTTTTATCTGTTTTTCTCTTTGTTGTCATACCCCTCTTTGGCGGAATGATAACCCGTAATATTCTCATTCATAAAAGAGGGGAATCCTATTTCAACACAGTCTTTATACCCAAATTTAATCATATAACAATCGTTGGGTTGCTGTTGACGCTGATTTTGATCTTTTCCTTTCAGGGACATATTATTTTACAGAATCCCCTGCATATTTTACTGATAGCCATTCCGCTCACCATTCAGACGTTCTTTATTTTTTCCCTTACCTATTTTGCAGGCAGAAAACTGAAACTGTGTCATAATATTGCGGCCCCTGCCGGCATGATCGGGGCATCAAATTTCTTTGAACTCTCAGTGGCTGTGGCAATTTCCCTGTTTGGCGTCAGCTCACCGGTTGCCATGGCTACAATTGTCGGTGTACTGGTGGAAGTTCCGGTCATGCTTACACTGGTACGTTTTGCCAATAAAACAAAACACTGGTTTAAAACATGAATATCATTTTCCAACAATATTCCATAACGATTACGGGCCGGGTACAAACCCTACACTTCAACCGACTGCCCATCGCCGTTATCTATTAACTATCAATTTGGAGATCCTATGAAAAAAATAATAATCCTCGGCGGCGGTTGTCCAAAATGCCACAAACTGGCACAACATGCCGAAGAAGCGGCAAAAGAATTGAACATTGAATATGAAATTGAAAAGGTTTCTGATTGGAAAGAATACCAGAAGTATGGCGTAATGATGACGCCGGCGATTGTAATTGATGGAAAATTAATGGCTTCAGGAAGAATATCGTCTGTTGAAGATATAAAAAAATTCCTGATTTAATAAGGGATAAAAGAAAATTGTTATGAGTAAACTAAAAATTTTGATTCTTTGCACCGGAAATTCCTGCCGAAGTCAGATGGCAGAAGGATGGTTCAGGCATTTGTATGGAGACTTGTTGGATGTATATTCAGCCGGGATAGAATCACACGGACTCAATCAGCGGGCCGTCAAGGTTATGGCTGAAGCCGGGGTAGATATATCCGGACACCGATCTAAACTTATTACGGAGCTAAACGAGACCCATTTTGATTTGGTTTTAACCGTCTGTGATTCTGCCCGTGAAAATTGTCCCTGGTTTCCCGGTAAAGTAAAACACATTCATAGAAGCTTTAATGATCCGCCGGCGTTAACAAAATCTCTTACCGGCGAAGATAATATTCTCACTGTTTACAGACGGGTCAGAGATGAAATACGGGAATATGTTGAAAATTTTGAAGTCCTGGTCTGAAAAATTTACATCAAAACTGCTTCTTGAAACAAAACAAGCAAAAAAGCGCAATGTTTTTCAAATACAGCCTGTTATGTACCTATTTTGCAAACAGACAATCATCATTTTTTCTTTAAAAAGTTATTATAATAATCTCGTGAAACTATCCTTTAGGGTAAAATAATCAGAGTAAAAGTCAATTTGGAACAACCAATCAAAGCCGGAATGAAGCCTGCAAGAATTGTCTCATTTTACATGTCATAACATGACTAAAACCATCTTGAATTTGAAATCGCAAATGTTTAATGTAGAAACAATAATCCGGAGAAAAATATGGCTGCACAATCACAGATCATTATCGTAATGGTAATATATCTCACCATATTGATTGGCTGGGGTTTGTTTCAGGGGAAAAAAGTAAAGAGTCACAAGGATTACGCAATTGCCGGGCGGAACCTTCCGGGTTGGGCTGCCGCCTTGAGCGAGAGAGCTACGGGTGAATCCTCGTGGGCTTTGCTGGGTTTGCCGGGTTTTGCATATGCATCCGGCTTAACCAGCTTGTGGACGGCTGTCGGATGCGTAGCAGGTATCATTACCGCATGGTGGTTTATAGCATTTCGTTTACGGGATGAAGCCGAAAAATATGATATAAACACATTTACGGACTTTATAGCGCATCGTCATGGTTCAGTGGAAAAGCCGATCCGTATTGTCAGCAGTCTGGTTATTGTATTTTTCTTTTTCTTTTATGTGGGAGCCCAGTTCCTTGGGGGCGGAAAAACGTTATATGCCATGTTTGGACTGGATCCTGTTTTAGGCATGGTTTTAACTGCCTTTATTATTATACCTTATACCGTATATGGCGGATTTCGGTCAGTTGTCTATACTGATGTTATACAATCTGTTGTTATGATTATTACGCTGATTATCGGACCCATATTCGGGATCATATATTTAAAAAACAATCCGGGAATCTTTGCAGGCAGTATATCTGAAGCGCTTCAACTCTCCGGTTCATCGTATTCTTCAATTATCGGCAGTGTCTCCGGATTCACGGCAGGAATTGCGATGCTGGGAGGATTTTCATGGTTTTTCGGATATCTTGGAGGTCAGCCGCAATTAAGCATGCGTTTTATGGCCATTCGGAATGCTGCTCAGGCAAAACGGGCTCGAAATATCAGTATCATTTGGACACTTTTTGCTTATACAGGAGCTTTGAGTATCGGTTGGATCGGGCTGGCGATATTCGGACCTCACGGACTTTTGGATGCTGAAACGGTTATGCCGCGGGTTATGCTTGCAGTTTTTCCTCCCGTTATTGCTGCCATTCTCATTACCGGGGCCATTGCAGCAATGATTTCAACAGCAGATTCATTGCTTATCCTGTCAGCAACCGAATTATCGGAAAACCTTCTGAAATATCAGTCCATTTCCCGGTTAAAAAAATCCAGAATCATGACTGCTTTACTGGCAATCATTGCTCTTATTTTGGCTTATCTTATTCCTTCACAGCTAATTTATACACTTGTGGGATATGTTTGGGCCGGTATTGGGGGAACGTTCTCTGTTGTCATCCTTCTTACACTTTTCTGGAAACGGTTTCATGGCCGGGCTGTGGTTGTAACAATTATTACGGGGATGATTTTTACAATCGTTTGGATAAGCTCCGGACTCGAAGCCATGATAACAGCCAGAGTTATGACGTTTGTTTTTGCATTTATAACTGCTGTGATTTCAACGTTCATTATCAGACCGCCGTGCGTAAATACAACGAAGATATAGCTTGTCATATATCATATTATCAATATTATTTTGCAATTTTTATTGAAACGCTGTAATCTCCCCCGGGGTGGGGGAGGATGGGGGTGGGTGCAATCCCATAAATCAGTTAAAAAGAATATCATTTATTATGAATCACTTTTAACTATTCATAATAACTTGGCGAATTGGTTTTTTATATCAGAATGCAATACCTCTGTTTGCGGATGTTTATACAATTGTTCGACAATAAAAACTATATGAATTATTTTTTTCAAACACGCTCAATTGGTATTCCTAAACCTCTCTTACCAGGAATATT
>DKER01000008.1 GCA_002452555.1 Fidelibacterota bacterium UBA6817
CCTTTCGGTGGATTCCCTGTATAGAAGTAAATCTTGAAGACGGATGGGAGTTCTCACCGGAGCAAAGGATAAGGCAGTGTTTTATGCTGAATATGAAAAATGACCTGTGGAAAAAGATTGACGTCCCGTCGTTATGGGAAGAGGCGGGGTATCCCGGGCTGGATGGGACTTTTTGGTACAGACGCTCATTCTCATTGCCTGATTCTCTACAGGGCAGACGGATATGGCTTGATATGGGAGCTGTTGATGATGAAGATGAAACATTTATCAATTGTATAAATATTGGATCGACTGCCGGCTGGAACCTCCGACGCCGCTATCGGATCCCTGCGGAGAGACGTGTAATCCGGCAAGGATTACCCAATTATATTCAGGTCAAGGTTACGGATTACGGGCAGGGAGGAGGCCTCTGGAAAGGCCCGGTACGTTTTCTGGTAGAAAGGTAAATTTTAAAATTTGTTACCTATGGACTTATATAACAAAAAAATCATAACTTAGGATTGAATTCCCTGTCGTTGCAGGTTTTGAATTCTGAAAGGATAAATTTGACCTTGCAGGAGGATCACACATGAGTAAACCGATTAGCAACCAAAGAAACCTGATTGCAATTATTTTAATTGTATTTGCAGGCGTATTATTTGTCAACAATGTGATGGATTTGAATCTTTTCAATTTTTTCAGAAACTGGTGGCCGTTGGTCATTATTGTTTTAGGTCTGTCCCATATGCTCTCTGCTCATGGGAATAAAAAAATGGGACTTGTGTTTTTAATTGTTGGCATTATTTTCCAGTTATCCACATTGAACAGGTTGAATTTCACCTTTTTCGATCTTTTCTGGCCGGCTATTCTTTTGATTATTGGAATAAATCTTCTGTCCAGGAATTCCTCTTTTAACAAAACATCCCGGCAGACCGTTATGGAATCAGATTATCTTGACCTTTTCACAATTTTCAGCAGCGCAAAAAACAGTTATTCATCAACAGATTTTAAAGGAGGAAACCTCACTGCCATGTTCGGAGGCATGGAAGTGGACCTGAGCAATATTCAGACAAAAGAAAAAGAAGTTACATTACATATTACGGCAATGTTTGGCGGAATTGATGTTGTTCCTCCCAAAGGATGGAAGATCATTACTCGCGGAACACCCCTGTTCGGAGGTTTTGACGACGATCGGAAAAAAGATCTTACTGTATTGCCGGATGCACCTGTACTTTATGTACATTACTTTGTCATGTTTGGCGGAGCATCGCTTGTAGATACTCTCTAATTCCTTGTTTAAAGGAAAGTTTATGAAACAATTGAACTGTGTTTTGATTTTGATGCTGTTATTTGGTATTTCTGTTACAACATACGGTCAGGATATGAGTGACTCGCAAAGTTTGCAGGATGCCGTTATTTATGAACCGGCAACAATTGATACCGCAGATCGTCAGAAAAAAAATCTGTCTCTTCCAGAAGAACCTTCCATTCCTTATTGGGTCCGTGAATTGAAAGTTAATGACCCGGCACGCCATTATTTTGGTATCGGCATGAGTACGAACGCTGTCTCTGAAGCAGATGACAATGCGCGAATTGAATTTTCCAAATCCGTGGAAGTTCAGGTGGATGCACAGGTTAAACAAGAAATCAGCGAAAAAGGCCGAAAAGTTACAGAAGCGTTTGACATGAAAAATACCGTGATGTCAAAAATGATACTCCGAGGGATTTATATAACGGACAGATGGCAGGATCCGGACGGGAAAAAATTTTACAGCCTGATACAGGTAAACCGCGATGATTATAATAAACTGATACAGGAAGAAATTGAAAGAGAAGCGGCCCGGCAGGTAGCAATGAATCGCTATGAGGAAAAGAAAAGGATTGAGGAACTTCGTCATAAAGAATCCCTTGTAAAGCTTGAAAAGGATCAAACAGAACTGGCATTAAAAGAAAAAAAGCAGAAGGATGAACTGAGGGAAGCTAAAAAGAAACACAAACAGGATCATATTGATCATGTTATGAGAACGTATGGACAGTATAATACATTTCAACCTCATTACAGACTTGCTGATATGAAAAATGCAGAGATCAGCGCTTTCAAACACAGTATATCCGTTAAGGGATCTCTGAACCACCCCGGTTTTGTGAGTGCTGATTATGGGCTGAGTATGTGGAATATTGTGGGTATTTCATTGATGATGTCCATGGATGACGAACGGTTGGACAGACAGGATGCTACGATTAAATTGAAACTTCTGAATGGCGTGGGGAAAATGTACCGGGTTTCTGCGGCGCTGTCATTTTCTCAATATATCAACGAATTACCCGTTATTTATAAATTTCGTGATTTTGAGACGATTTCTCTGTCGCCTGAATATACATTGGGAGGGATGGTCAATGTGTCTGTTCCCCGATTATATTCAACAGTATGCTTCCAGGCAGATAAACGGCGGATTTCACTGGGTATGATTTCTCATCCGCTTTTTATGCACCTTGATGAATATGTGGGTGTGTTTTTCCAGGCTGATTATTTCCCTCGGCCGTTTTACCGGAATCAGTACAATGACAAATGGCAAATTCAACCGGGCTTTCAGTTCATGGTTTTGCCAGACCGCTTTTATGCGACGATTGCTTATGAAGATAACCACATGATCAATCTGGGTCTGGATATCCATTTATGATAACCGTTATAAATAATGCACAGGAAAGTGATGATGAAGATTGCACAAAACGACAAAAACTTCGTTTCTGATAAAATTCAAAAATCTATAAAGTTTTTTTATGATCTTTTCCAAGAGAATGAATCGTCTGAACGGGGGACAATTCGCCGTTTTTTTTCCAGAGCTGTCTGGTTTGTATCGATCACTTTAAAAAAATTCAAAGACGATCTTTGTCTTGAACAGGCAGCTGGTTTGGCTTTTATAACGGTAATCTCGCTTATTCCTTTATCTGTTCTTTTTTTCAGCATTGCCGGTGTTCTCGGAATCGGACAGGAAATTATTAATTATGTTCAGGATAAGGTTTTTCCCTTTGTTGCTCCTGAATTCCAGCATGAATTGAGTGATTGGCTGAATACTTACATTTCACCCACAGCCTTTCGCGGCATCAAGAGCGGTATCATCAACCTGACAGCTATCTTTAGTTTGCTTCTTGCCGCCACAGGTGTGTTTGTAATGGCGGAAAGAGTGTTTAACCATATCTGGAAAGTTGCTGAAAAAAGAAGTTATATTCAAAAAGTGATCGCCTTCTGGGTTGTGCTTACTACAAGCCCTTTTCTAATTCTGACATCAATCTGGCTGATGAACATGATCAATCCGCCCGGGGGAATGATTGACCAACTGATGCAGCAATACTGGCTTATTCGGCTCCTTTACAACAATCTGGTTCCTTTGTTTATAAGTTTTATTGCGTTTACATTAGCCATAATCATTGTCCCTTCGATTACGGTTAAAGTAAAAAGCGCTGCCTTTGGCGGACTGGTATCGGCAATTCTCTGGGAACTGTCAAAAAGGACATTTTATCTCTATGTGGCACGTATTGGGCATGTAACAAATTTTTATAAATCCCTTGCTACAATTCCTTTGTTTTTAATCTGGATTTATCTCACATGGGTGCTGGTCTTATGGGGTGTTCAGCTATCCTTCACCTTTCAGAATCTGAAAATTTTATCCCGTATTTATGAATATCAGAATAAAGACAGACATTATTCAAAAGCTTATTTGGCTGTTTTAATGCTGGTTTATATTGGAAAGGCGTTTCGTAAAGGTGAAACAGTTCCTACGCTGGAAGATGTGGGACAGGATGCAGGAATCCGGGTGGAATTGCTTGAGGAAGCGGCAGAGCCCCTTGTGGAGAAAAATTTCATTTTCCCAGACAAATCCCAATCAGGTCTGTATTTTTTAGCCCGTGATCCGCGGTACATTTATCTTTCTGATGTGGTTCGATGTGTTCATGTTTATGAATATCCGGCTGAAGCCAGGATTTTCCCGGGAGGTGGATTGCGAAAATCTCCGGAAAAAGATCCGCTGATTATGAGAATGAAAGAAATTTTCACGAATGCGTACGGTTCATTTTCTACAGGATTTTCCGCGATGACCCTTGACCATATTCTGAACAGCGGAGAAACACTTCCGGAAGCAGATGTTATTGACGAAAAAAGGCAGATCGATGCACAGGAATAATTTGATTCGCTGCCCATGGTGTCTTACAAGTCCGCACATGCAGGCATATCATGACAATGAGTGGGGAGCACCCGTTAAAGATGATTTAAAACTATTTGAATTTTTAGTTTTGGATGCATTCCAGGCCGGACTCAGCTGGTCTACCATTCTTAAAAAAAGGCAAGCGTTTCATCATGCTTTCGATGGCTTTAATCCTGAAAAAATTGCCCGGTATGATGAGGGAAAAATTCATTCTCTGCTCATGGATTCCGGAATTATACGAAATCGTCTTAAAATCAGGGGAACGGTTCAAAACGCACAAAGTTTTCTCAGAATTCAGGAACAAACTGGTTCTTTCAGCGATTATATATGGCAATTCACGGGCGGCAGAACTGTGCAAAATCAATGGGAATCACAATCCGATATACCAGCCACGTCCATAGAGTCAGACCGGATGAGCCGGGAGTTGAAAAGAAACGGCTTTACATTTGTCGGATCGACAATCTGTTACGCCTTCATGCAGGCAGCAGGGCTTGTTAATGATCATGTAACGAATTGTTACAGATATCATGAACTATTATGATGAGGATGTTTATGAAAAGAATTCTTTTGCTCATCCTGTTGCTTACCTTACCTTTGACCGGCAAACCCCCTGTGTCCATGGCTGATATCCATCGTTTTTCAGCTCTAGATATTCATGTCACTGATTTTGGAACAGGGTTTGGATATTATCACCAGTTTGCTCCGGTCGGCCGTTTTCACCCGGGTCTAAATGCCTTGTTTACTATCATTTCAGGCGGAGATGAATATACGTGGTACGATATTTATGGATATCCTCATGTTGAGAATGAAATAAGTTTGAATATTGTCAATCTTTCATTGAATGGAAAATACCACATTTTCAAAGGAAAAATTGCCAACAGTTTCTCTCCCTTTCTGATTGGAAAACTGGGGTTTGCCCTGGCATTGGATACACCGGAAAATGCAAGCTTTGCAAATAAACTCAAACATATTGACACATACAACGGCCTGAATACCGGCGTATTTGCCGGTGTAGATTTTTCAGCAGGCGACAATTATGGTTTTTCAGTAGCAATCGGCACGCAATGGAACCGTTTCGGGACCGAAGTAGACGGACAGAAACTCTGGAACGGCACATCGGTAATCATTCAATATGGAAAAATTATCCCCTGAGAAAACATACATTTCCAAACCCCGACCCGGCTTGGTTTATCTGTTATCCGAAATACTTATTTTGGCATTTTTTATCGTTTGGCCTCAAATTCAATGCAGAACAGGCTGCTTTGTTTGGACATCCTGGCGAATAATTCTTTTTGGGATCATTTATCTGGGCTTTTTGTGGCATATTGTTGATTCCTTTCTGGTGAAATACACGTTCAATGGCGATAAATTGTTTATTAAAGGACCGTGGATCAGATACACTTTGTCATGTGAACACATTAAAAAGATACGTTTCATCAAAGGATTTTCGTTTCGAACGATGATTGGCTGGTCTTACAGGAATGCTTTAAACCGTTATAAAAATCTTGTTCTTATTGAGACATATGAAGGACAAAATTGGGCAATATCTCCGGATGATCCTGAGGGTTTTATAAAAACAGTTCAGGAATGTTTAAAGGTATCATATGGCAAATGAGCTTTTTGTCTGGGTGCCTGAATGGGATCTTTCAGATAATATAGTTGTGATTTTTGGAGAGGAACATCATCATCTCAGCCGGGTCTTAAGGATCAAACCGGGTTCGAACGTTATTTTGTTAAATGGCAAAGGACACGGGGCAAAATCAATCATCCGGGAAATCCATAAGGACCGGACGATTTGCTGTGTTGAATCAAAATTGGATGATCCGATAAAGGATTCTGTTGCCATAAATCTGGCTGTAGGATTAATCCGACGCCCCCGATGGGAATGGCTGCTTGAAAAATCGGTTGAAATGGGCGTTTCCCGGATCATACCACTGATTACGCAATATTCTGTTCCGGAAAAAATCCGGCAGGACAGAGACTTGAAAATCATGATTTCGGCACTGAAACAATCCGGGCGCTTTACATTACCTGAACTGGATGACCCCACCCCTTTTGATATACTGATAAAAAATCTTTCAAACAGAGGAATACTGTTGCATAATGAACACAAACTTCCCTATCTAATGAGTTTAAAAAGACTGAAACGTGAAGATGTCACCTTATGTATCGGTCCTGAAGGCGGTTTCTCAGAAGAAGAAATTGATTTGGCCCAAAAAGCCGGTGTTGAAACGGCCCAACTCGGGAAAATCCGTTTACGGACAGAGACTGCAGCACTTTGCGCTTTAAATATATGTTCAGTTTGGGATCAGGAGGTATAATATGGACAATTGCCTTTTTTGTAAAATTGCAGCCGGAGAAATCCCATCCAAACAAGTCTTTGAGGATAATGATGTTTTTGCTTTTCGTGATATTAACCCCCAAGCTCCCCATCATATCCTGATTGTTCCCAAATGTCACATTGATCGTATTGAAAATCTCAATAGTGACAAAGCTGACTTGATGGGAAAACTTGTTTTTACGGCAAAAAAAATCGCTGATGAATTTGGTTTAAAAACCGGTTACCGCCTTGTTTTTAACAATGGGCCGGACAGCGGACAGGAAGTAGAACATATTCATCTGCATTTGTTGGCCGGCCGGAAATTTACCTGGCCGCCGGGATGATAGCCAGTAGCGATCAGTGGGCAGTCGACAGTCCAGTAGCCGGTAGCCAGTAGCCAGTAGCCGGTAGTCAGTGGACGGTTGACAGTTGACAGTCCAGTAGCCGGTAGCCGGTAGCCGGTAGCCGGTAGCCGGTAGTCAGTGGACAGTCAACAGTCGTCAGTGGACAGGCCCTTTGAACTCTTGAGCTCATGAACTCCTGAACTGCGATCACTGCGAGCCTCAACATTTCCACAATTATCAATTATCAATTATCAATTATTATCGTATATTTCCGATGTATGTATATATCACGTTTAGAGATCTATGGATTCAAATCCTTTGCACAGAAAACCCACCTTAATTTCGGTGAAGGTATTACATCAATTGTAGGTCCCAACGGATGTGGTAAAACAAATGTCGTTGATGCCATTCGCTGGGTACTGGGTGAACAAAAATCCAGTCTGCTTCGTTCCGATGTAATGACAGATGTTATTTTTAACGGGTCAAAGCACCGGAAACCTCTCAATTTTTCAGAAGTCTCGCTTACGATTCATAATAACCGGGGCGTTTTAAGCGTTGCCTATAATGAAGTCATTATTACCCGCCGGCTTTATCGTGACGGGACCAGTGAATATTTGCTGAATAACTCCCCTGTCCGTCTGAAAGATATTCAGGACCTTTTTGTGGATACCGGTATGGGGTCAGATGCCTATTCGGTTATGGAACTGAAAATGGTTGAAGAGATTCTCAGTGAAAATAAAGATAACCGAAAACATCTTTTTGAAGAAGCTGCAGGAATAAACAAATATAAAAGCCAGAGAAAAAGCTCATATCGTAAGCTGGATGCAACCCGTGAAGACCTGGAGCGACTTGAGGATATTCTTTTTGAAATAAAAAAGAATGTAGGCGGACTGAAACGTCAGCTGAACCGGTACGAAAAGTATCAGGAATATGCAGATCAGCTGCGGGATCTGGAAATTGTCCTCGGTCAGGCGAACTGGTTCAAAATTCAGGATCAGATAACCCCGTTGAAAAATCAGCTTGAACGGAATCAGGTTCGCCAGAATGAAACAAGCCGGCAATTAGGGATCGAAGAATCAATGCTTACATCCTACAGGAAAGATGAAGGTGATTTGTCCCTTGAACTTGAAGAACAGGATAAAAACCTGAATGAACTCAATAGGAAAATTACGGATCTGAATACCCGTTCTATGGTTCTGAATGAAAAAATCCTGAATGCCAATAATACTTTAGAGAGGTTGGGCGAAGAACGGATTATGGCATTGAACAGAAAAAATGCCAATGAAAAAATCCGCGAGGATCTGAAAGATGAGCTGGAAAAGAATGCCCCTCTCCTGGAGGATCTTCGTAAAGAGTATGATAAAGTCCAGTCTGATTATGAAAAAATTCAGTCCGCATATAAAAATATATCCCGGGAAGTTGACAATATATCCGGATCTGTACAGGAAAAACAGGGTGTTTTACATCGAATCGAACAGCAGAAAGTCCGCCTTTTAGACCAGCAGGACAACTTCAGGGAACTCATGGGCAATGATGAGATCCGAAGGTCGGAACTGGAAGTTCATCTGCAAACCCGGACAGCCGGACTGAAAGAAGCGGAAAACAGAAACCGGGAATGGGAATCATCCGTAGAAAAGCTTAGTCAGACGCTTATTGAACGGGAAAAATCAGCGGATTCAATTGCAGGGAATATCCGTAACCTCCGGGATGACATTCTCAAAATAAAATCAGATTATGAGCAAAACCGGAAAGAATTGGGATTCTATCGCGAACTGGTTGAATCCATGACAGGGTTCAATCCGGGAGTCCGGTACATTATGAAGGATCTGAAACATCCCGGAATCAAAGGCTCTGTGGCCGACCTGCTTCATGCTCATGACGACTATGCATCTGCCATTGAAATTGCACTTGGAAATATTGTCCGGTATCTGGTTTCCGATACAAAGGCTTCTGCACTTGACGTTATTGACGATCTTAAAAAAAATCAAAAGGGACGAGTTACAATAATTCCCCTCGATCTGGTACGGGACAAGCTCGGGAAACCTCAGGTTTTTAATCATTGGGATACGAATGTTATCGGTCTTGCCAGAGATTATGTAAAAGCCGAACCCGGAGCTGAAATCCTGATCGATTATTTTTTGAGTGATGTGGTCTTGGTGAAATCTTTGCGGGAAATTCCCCATAAAACGTTGAAAGAAAGCAGATTCCGCTTTGTTACACCCGATGGAGACTATCTGGAACAGCGGGGCCTGATTAAAGGCGGGAAAGGTGATACACGATACCAAAACATTTTGGGCCGTCGTGAAAAAATTGAACTTCTGGAACAAAATTCCAAAGAATTCGAGCGAAAAATTACATCACTTGAAGCAGACTATTCAGAGCTGGAAAAGAAACAAAAAGCGATCCAACAAGAACTTTCTCTAATGACAGAGGATCTGAAAAGTTCTGAACGGAAAAGGCTGGAAGCCGAAAAAGAACTGAGTCAAATTCAGTATGAAACAGAGCATATTCATCAAAGAATACAAGAACTTAACGATTCAATTTCCCGGTACAGTTATCAGATCCAGGATTCAGATAAAACACTGAAACAGTTATCGGATGATGAGGGAAAGGCCCGTGGAGAACTGGATAAAGCCAGGTCCGAACTGAATGAATTTCAGGAACGTCATGCCGGTTCACTAAAGGAAAAAGATGAACTGTTCAAGGCCGTTCAGGATATTCGTATTCGTTTGATTTCTGAAGAACGAGAAAAAGATAATACTCGCCTGAGATATAATAATGCGGAAGATATTATCCGGGAAATGGCCGGTCGCATTGATGAAATTGATTTGAATCTAACCGAGACAAGAAAAATCCTTGAAACCAGTGAAAGTGAAGTTAAAGTAATTGCTCTGGACCTGGAGAAACTTCAGGATAAAGCCCTGGAGGAACGTGACAAACGCGATAAAATTGCGGAGAAATTAAAACTGATACGGGAAAAAATTGCTAACGTAGAGTCTTCAATTTCCGAGCAGCATAAAACAAGGGAAAATTTTTTCCAGACCCTCCGGGATATCGAAATACGACTGACGGAGTTTCAGTCTGAACAAAACCGGATCAGGGAAAGACTTCTGGAACGGTACAGAATTGATATATTAAAACAGGAATATATTCATACGACTGAAACTGAAGCGGAAATGGAAGAAAAAATTGAACGGCTCAGGCACCGGATTGAAATGATAGGTCCTGTTAATATGGCAGTGAAAACCGAGTATGAGGAAGAATCTGCCAGACTTAAATTTCTCACGGAACAACGGGATGATCTTTTGGAATCGGAAAAAAGTATCCTGGAAACCATTCAGAAACTGGATACGACTGCCAGAAAACAGTTCAGAGAAGTTTTTGACCGGATACGCCAGAATTTCACGAAAACCTATGAACTGTTTTTCCCAAACGGTACCGGCGACATCCGACTGATCGGAGATCCGGATCCCCTGGAGGCGGAAGTGGAAATTCTTTCCCGCCCGAAAGGACGAGAGATGAAAAGCCTTAAATCCCTTTCTGCCGGCGAAAAAGCACTCACGGCTATTGCCCTGCTCTTTGCTATTTATCTGGTAAAACCCTCACCGTATTGTATCCTGGATGAAGTGGATGCACCTTTGGATGATCAAAATGTTGGACGTTTTACGAAAGCCTTGAAACATTTTACGGAACGGACGCAATTTATTATTGTTACTCATAATAAACTCACAATGGAAGCCGCCGATTACATGTACGGTGTAACAATGCAGGAAGAAGGGATTTCAAAAATTGTTTCTGTGAACTTTTCCGAAGAACGTCCTGAAGTGAGTGCTTAGCAGGAGGAGTAAAATGAATAAAATAAAAGTATTCTTATTAATAATTACCTTTGCTATCCCGTTTACGGTGAAAGCTGTTGATATGCCGTTTGATATTGATTATGCAATTTTCTTGAATGATGACGGAACACCGACACTGGAAATCTATTATATGACTCACCGTTCCCTCATAACATATCAGCTTGAAGAAGGGAAGCAGGCGCAATATTCCGGAGGATACGAAATTATTACAACGCTCTACAGCAGAGGTGAACCTGTATATCAAAAACGGGATATTCAACAGGATGAAATCGGCGACCCTACACTTGTTTCGCCCAAACAGAAAATTCCCAGAGTGTTGCCTCTTCAGATACGTCCGGGAGAGTACGAGATTAAAGTCAAAGTAACCGATATTCATTCGGGACATACCGGGGAACAGATACTGCCTGTAACAGTCCGCTCCTTTCCTTCCGGATCTCTTGCCTTAAGTGATATTGAAATTGCATCGTATATACTGAATGCAGAAGAAGTCAGCCCCTTTACAAAACTGGGGCGATATGATATTATACCCCATGCACAACGAATGTACAATAAAGAAAATCCTTCTTTGACGATCTATGCTGAAATCTATAATCTGACAAAAACGGATAAACGTCGCGATCAGAATAAATACAGCCAGGTCAGCCGAATTTTGGATATGAATATGAAAGAAGTCCTGAAGAAAAATGAACTCATCATTGATACGCCCGGTTCATTCAGCATTGTTATGGAAAAAATGGATGTCGGTTCATTGAAACCGGGAATTTATCAATATGAGTTAGCGATCACTGACCTTAACACCGGAGAAAATGTCAGTTCGGGCAAGAAATTTTATGTCATGGGTGAACAGAGATTTATACCGGATGGAAAAGATCCTGCTGACGATATCCATACAATGAATGAAGCTCAGGCGGATTCCCTGTTTAAAATTCTTCAACCCCTGATGACAAAAGAAGAAATTCGAATGTTCAGACGGAGTAATGAGGAGGGGAAAAGAAATGTCCTGATCCGCTTCTGGGAAGCAAGAGATCCGGATTTTTCAACGCCTGTCAATGAGTTCCGTGTTGAACTTCAAAAACGAATTGATTATGCCAATAAACACTTTTCCACGCAGTTCAGACAAGGCGCACAGTCGGACAGGGGAATGGTGCTTCTGAAATACGGGTTTCCCTCGGACCGGGATATTTTTCCCAGTCAGATGGATAATAAACCGTATGAAATATGGGTTTACACCCATATTGAAGGGGGCGTGGAATTTGTTTTTGTAGATGAAATCGGCACAGGTGTATATGATCTTGTACATAGCACCAAAAGAGGCGAGCGGTACAATCCAAACTGGCATGAAAGGTATGACTATCGATGAGTTCCAATAATAAATATGCTATTGGTGTTGATTTAGGCGGAACAAAAGTCCGGCTGGGACTTGTGGATGAAAACTATCAGGTCATAGGTGAAACACCCCGCCTGAATACTTTTGACTGTCTTACCGGAGATGAAGTGGTAGATCGGATCCGTCAGGGTGTTGATCTTCTCCTAAAAATTAACAATCTTGAAAAAAATCATATCAAGGGGATTGGAGTCGGATCACCCGGACCCCTTGATCCCTATACAGGTTATATCAAAGAAACGCTGAATCTGAAATCAATCCGTAATTATCCGCTTGGAAAATCTTTAGCTGAAGTTACAAACATGAAAGTTTGCGTGGATAATGATGCGAACTGTTTCGGGTTGGGAGAACAAAAAGCCGGTAAAGCCAAAGGAATGCATCATGTAATTGTAGGGACTTTAGGCACCGGGTTTGGATTTGCATATATTTTGAACGGGAATGTTCTCCATGGTGCAACAGGAACTGCAGCGGAAATCGGAATGTTGCCGTTCCGTGACGGGATTTATGAAGATTATGTCACCGGACGCGGTTTAAGAGCCATGCATTTACAACTCGCCGGCGAAGAACTGGATCCGAAAATCATTTCAGAAAAAGCGTTTCAGGGTGATGAGAAAGCATTAAAGACATTCGAAAAGTATGGGGAAGCGGTTGCTTATACCCTTTTGCCTTTTATCGCGGCTCTTGATCCTGAAATTATTGTTCTCGGAGGATCTGTTTCCGTAAACTGGCCGTTTTTTCAACAATCACTCGACACAACAATTCGTAATCACATTTTTGCCAATCAAAAAGAGTCACTTAAAATCGTAAAATCCGAAATGGGAGAAATTGCTGCAGTCATTGGAGCGGCAGGACTCCTGGACATGGACTATTCGATTTGAATTCTTAATTGACCAAAATGTCGAACAATATAAATTGATTGTATGGTGGGTTTTATTTTGAAGAAATATAGCGGTTTCGTCTATGGCGATTTAATATTTGTGCAATTTGGATGATGAATAAGGTAACAAATGATAAAAAATCAAAGAAATTCTGTTGATACTATATAGAGAAAAGATTAGGTATATGCACCCCCCGGGGATAAAATAATTCCGCGGGTATTGAAATGCAAACTAATATTGTTTATCGTATATCAGCGGAAATCCACGGCTCTTTAAACCATAAATGCATAAAATAAAAACCCCATTATCTTTGCACTAAAAACGATATTGCGAAGAGATTTTATAAAACTGCTTTTTGTATAAAAAAATGATGAAAATTTGAATTAATTCTCATCAGAATTTAGTAAAAAATTGCCCCCTTCACGGGTTAAGGGAGTCCCGAGGGTAAAAATTCGGATTTCATCGACTCCGGCAATGTGAAGCGTTCGGGCCAGTTCGCAGGTTGTTGCACCTGTGGTAAAGATATCATCAATGATTACACAGGAGTTGGGAATGACTTTTTTTCTTTTAACAGCAAAGATGCCGGACACATTCTTTTGTCTTTCTTCACGGTTCATTTGAGTCTGCGTGGTTGTGTGAACCTGCCTGTAAATCAAATCCGGCACGATAGGAACTTTCCAGATTTTTGATATCCCCAACGCTAGTTGTTCGCTTTGATTATATCCCCGAACTCGTTTACGTTTTCGGTGTAGGGGAACTGGAATCAAACAGCCGGTCCTGGCGAACTCTGAATTCAGTGTAAGTATCCCCATGCGTTCCCCCAGCCAACGACCGATGAAATCTGCCTGTTTATATTTTAAATGATGAACAAGCACCTGGAGACCGGGTGTGAACCAATATGCGCTAAGAACTTCCCGTATATATGGAGTTTCTTCAGGCTTAAAAGAGAAAGGTGTATCGAGGTAAATCTCCAATTCGTGAAAACAATCTCTGCACATAAACGTGGAAAATACCGCAATCCGGCGGCATATCAGACATTGAACGGGAAAAAGTCTGTTTAAAATTGTTTCAGGAACTTTACACGACGTTTTAAAACTCATTTATGCGGTTTTCTAATCTATTCAATCTTTAAAAAGCTATGATGAATTATGTTATGACAATTCCGAATCCCTTCAAAAAAGAGTTTCAACAAATTTCTGTATGCTCGTCTTTAATAATAATCAACCATAAAGTAAAAATCAAAATAATATTATTGATTATATATAAGCGTGTTATAATAACCTAATGATGCTGATAGTTTTACCTGCGCTATGAGCTATGATAGCCGGAGGCTCGCTGCGCTCGCTGTTCAGGAGTTCAAGGGTTCATGGGCTCAAGGGTTCATGGGCTCAAGGGTTCATGGGCTCAAGGGTTCATGGGCTCAAGGGTTCATGAGTTCATGGGCTCAAGAGTTCAAAGGTTGAGATGTTGAGAGGTTGAGGCTCGCTGCGCTCGCTGTTCAGGAGTTCAAGGGTTCATGGGCTCTAGAGGACTGATTGCCTGTTGACTGTCCACTGACGACTGTCCACTGACGACTGTCAACTGTCCACTGACGACTGTCCACTGTCAACTGCCGACTGCCGACTGATCGCTACCGGCTACCGGCTACCGGCTACCGGCTACTGGCTACCGGCTACTGGCTTAGCTCCCTTTATACAGTTTCAGACTATTCATGACAACGGTTATACTGCTCACCGACATGGCCAGCGCTGCAAGGATAGGGTGGAGCTGGCGAAAAATGTCCGGAATGGTTTCTATTGGATAAAGAACTCCTGCTGCTACAGGAATGAGCAGAATGTTATAGAAAAAGGCCCAAAAAAGGTTCTGGCGGATAGTTCTCAGTGTTTTACGTGAAAGGTTAAGTGCATCAAAAAGACGGCTGCTCTGATGCCCTGACAGTATAATATCTCCCGATTCAATTGCTACATCCGTTCCGGTTCCCATGGCAATTCCAACATCGGCAAGTGTTAAAGCAGGCGCATCATTAATGCCGTCCCCCACCATGATCACATGGTCACCTTTTTGCTGGAATTCCTTAACGATTTCTGCTTTCTCGTCCGGCATAACTCCGCTGAATACTGTCTTAATACCGGCTTCCCGTGCGATAGCCTCTGCCGTGATCCGGTTATCCCCGGTCACCATGGCTGTTTTAAGCCCCATCGCCTGTAAAGATCGGATCGTTTCGGGAATATCCTCACGGAGTTTGTCTGCCAGTCCTATCAGGCCGGATATAACACCATTAATTTCTGCCAAAATCACAGTCTGTCCTCTCGAACGTGTCCGATGAATAATATAGTTGATCTCAGCATTCCCGTTATTTTGTTCCAATAACCACTCCGGCTTCCCAACCCGGACAAGAATCCCTTCGATTCTGCACGATACACCTTCTCCGCCGTGAATTCTGAAATCCTTGACGGGTTGAACAGGCAAAGAATGTTCCTGACCATACCTGACAATAGCCTTTCCGAGAGGATGTTCGGAAGCGGCTTCAGCAGATATTGTCATTTTTAGCCAGTCTGAATGGCCATTTGGGATGTTTTCACGTGTCATTACAGATAATTCGCCGAATGTGATGGTCCCTGTTTTATCAAAAAGAACAACATTCGCCCGGGCGGCTGTTTCCAGAGCGGTTCCATTCCGAAAAAGGATTCCTTTCAATGCGCCTTTTCCGGTCCCTGCCATAATAGCAGTAGGTGTGGCGAGGCCCATAGCGCAGGGACATGCTATAACCAGCACCGCTACCATGCGAAGGAGTCCGGGTATCCATTCTCCCAAAGCCAAGCGCCAGATGAAAAACGTCAATATTGCTATCCCGATTACAATTGGGACAAACACTGCGGCAATTTTATCTGCCAGGGCCTGAATCGGAGCTTTGCTCCCCTGAGCTTCGCGGACCATGGCAATAATCCGGGACAAAACGGTGGCTTCACCGACTTTATCCGCCTGAATTCTTAAAACACCGTAGGTGTTCAGGGTGCCGCCGGTGACCGGGTCTCCCTTCTTTTTATCTACCGGCAGTGATTCACCGGTGAGCATGGATTCATTAACTGCTGAATCTCCTTCCAGTATAATCCCGTCCACAGGGATCTTCCCTCCGGGACGAACCAGGAGAATATCACCCCGTTCAACCTGACTGAGAGGGAGTGTTATTGTCCCGGTATCGGAAATTTTTTCCACCGTTTCCGGCTGAAGATTCAGCAACTCTTTAATTGCAGCTCCCGCCTGTCCCTTTGTACGCGATTCCAGATATTTACCGAGACGGATAAGGGTAATAATTACGGCAGAGGTCTCAAAATAGACGTGATCACCGGTTTCAGGGAAAAAGATGACAAACCATGAATAGATATATGCTACTGAACTTCCCAACGCCACCAGCACATCCATGTTGGCAGAACCGTTTTTCAGGGCTTTCCAGGCGTGCCGGTAGTAATCAAGTCCGGTAAAAAACTGAACCGGTGTCGCCAGAAATGCAAAAAAAAGGTTCATCCAAAGAACATGGCTCCACATACCCAAAACGCCGAAATCCCGCAGCATACTCAGTATAAAGAGAGGAGTCGTAAACAGGATACCGGCCCACAATGCTTTTAATTGGTAATTTTGATGCTTCTCACCCCTGTCATCCTCTCCTGAATTTTGAGTCAGCAAAGGGGTATATCCCAGGTTGGATATTTGTTCAGCCATCATTTCAGGGGAAGCAAGACCGTGAACATATTCTACTGAGACTGATTCATCAGCGAAACTGGCAGCTGCTTTGTACAGGCCGGGGATTTTCCGGGTGAGGCCCCGTTCGATGGTAGAGGCACAGTTGGCACAGGTCATTCCCGCTACGGGAATGCGGATTTTTCTTAGGGGGATCTCATAACCGGCAGACTGTACAGCGGACAGGATATCTGCCAGGGTGAGGGAGGACATGTCGTATTCAACAGTGAGTTCTTCTGTGGCAAAATTTACGGAAGCGGACTGAATGCCCGGCAGTTTTTTAAGGGTTTTTTCGATAGTCGCGGCACAATTGGCGCATGTCATTCCCTGAATGGGAAAACTTTCCTTTTTAATCGTCATCAGGCATTTTCCGCAGGATATCCGATTTCTTCAAGTGTCTCCAGGATCAGGGCTTCAGTAGCCGGTTCAACCCATGTTACCTCTACATGTTTTGAGGATATGTCTCCCTGAACTGAATCCACTCCTTTCAGGTCCTCCAATTCACGGGTGATGGTCATAATGCAGTGTTTGCAACTGATATTGGGTATGAAAAATGTTTTCTTCATAAGTGTTCTCCGTTTCTATCTATGATAAATAAAATTACAAAGGGTTTCATGGTTAGTTCCTAATTTTAATTGAGATAATTATTGACATAATTCATAGATACTCCTTAAATTTTCTGGCTTTTTGCATGTGGCAATCCGGAGTAGCTTCCGCCTTCGT
>DKER01000195.1 GCA_002452555.1 Fidelibacterota bacterium UBA6817
ATCACAACGGAAGTGACAATGTGCGGTTCAATCCTCTTGAATTAACGACAGTCCTGGACCATAATCTTTTTCTGTTTCATTCCATTCTGTATAATCAATTGCTTACGGCCTCATCCGGTGCATTTTCGTTTCCCGTTTTTTCGGATAAAAAAGCCGGGCTTATGGTCTCCAAAATTTCGGTTGATCAGATTCCCGACACTCGTTCAGCCCTTCTCGACTGGGGACTTGACGGAATTCCAGGAACGGGGGATGAGGGAGAAGGGAATGGTATTCTGGATCCGGGTGAACATCTGAATTATGATGATGTAACGTATCATAATTCAGGTATTACTACGCTGTCACTTGGAACTGAATTGCGGGAAATATACGGCTTCAGAACCGGTCTGACCGTAAATGGCATGTATATGAATCTTATTGAGGATAACGGATTCGGATTATCGTTTGATTTACATGCATACCGGGCAGGAAAGGTTTTTAAAAGCATATACGCCATTCGCCAACTGCCCTTTGCTGCAACAGCTTTTACAAACGGATCCGTCCAGATGTATTCGCCATATTTAGATGCTTCATGGGTTTACACGATGAGCCTTGGATCGTTTTCTTTTTTGCCGGGTCTTACCGTTCGGTATCTCCCGGGATATGAAAGAAATGAGGGTTTTAATCTGGGCCGTTCCGGAAATATTTTGTTTCGTCCGGCAGTTTTGGCTGATTATGATTCAATCCTGCGAGTCGGAACATCCTATGATGAACGCAACGCTTTATCCGTATTCACGCAATTGATGCTAAAACCCCTTACCCTTGAGTATGCATACCGTATGCACAGCCACAGTCTTCTGGGCAACAGCCATATGGTATCCGTATCATTTAATCCGGACTTTTTACTGGAAGATTAAAACCGTTTGCTTTTCTTTATTATTGTTGTTGTATCAATTAATAAGGAATAAATTTTAATCGTTAATATCGTTATTAACAAATTCTACTATTTGGGATAAAAATGACCTTCACATTCTCTATCTATTACTTTCCTTTTATTGTGTCAATGCTTCTGTCTGCGTTTGTTATAATAAGTATTTGGAGAATACGCAATCAGCCCATAATAAAAACGATTTTATATCTGGTTAGCGCGTGTTTTTTATGGTCAGTAGCCAATATGTTTGAATATGGTTTTAATTCACTCGAAATAAAAAGTTTTTTTGTCGGAATCGAATACATCTCCATTGTGTCTATCCCCATAGCTTGGGTTATGCTGTCAGCATTATATACGGAGCGGTATTCTCTGATAAAAAAGAGAAAATTTTATTATTGTCAATCCTGCCGGTAATAACACTCATTTTGATCTGGACAAACAGTTACCATCATCTGATGCGATATGATATCAGTCTTGACACTTCAGATCCGTATTCAATCATAACCAAACGTTACGGACCCTGGTTCTGGGTTGCGGTAATTTATAACAACCTCCTGATGCTGGCAGGCACCCTTATGTTTTTAAACCGGGCTTACAAGCCGCCTAAAATGCACCATATTCAAATTATTTTCCTTTTGATTTGCATAACCATTCCATGGGGCGGGAAGTATTTCCCGGACTCAGAATAGATCTGACGTCCGTATTATTGTCTCTGTCTATGTTAATATTTACTTTTGGGTTACTGCGTCATCACCTTCTGGAAGCTGTTCCCATTGCCCGGGAATACCTGATAGAAAATCTGAAGGATGGTATTGTGGTTATCGACAATCAGAACAGGATCGTGGATTATAATAAAGCATCTGAAACGATTTTAAATATGGATAAACATTATTTTGCACGTCCGGCTGATTATATTCTAAGTGCACTTAATATACCTTCCGAATCATTAACGAGTCAGGTTCCGACAGAATATGAACTTGAATACCGCACAGGCGACAAAACGATGTATTACAATCTGAAAGTTGACATACTTTATGACCGATATAATCAATACAGGGGACGCCTGTTTCATTTTCAGGATATCACGGTTTTGAAAGAAAAAGAAAATACAATCCGTAAGCTATTGCAGGAAAAGGAATTCCTCCTGAAAGAAGTCCATCACCGGATTAAAAATAATATGGGATCAGTCATGGGACTCCTGAACCTTCAGGCATCAAGAGCCAATGACCAGACTATCAAAAATGTATTATCAGCAGCACGAAACCGCATTCAATCAAATTTGATTCTTTATGACCGTTTATATCGTTCTGAAAGTTTTTCCGAACTGTCGGCTAAAGATTATATTCAATCTTTAGCACATGAAATCATGAATTCGTGTGATTTTGATCATGATGTTAAAGTCAATTTTGATATTGAAGACTTTATGTTGCAATACAACATATTTTTTCCCCTGGGCATCATTCTTAATGAAATATTAACCAATGCAATAAAATACGCGTTTGAAGGCATAGAAGAAAAAATTATCAGTTTACAATTAACAACGAACGATAAATCAATTACCCTGATTATTAAAGATAATGGGATTGGCCTTGGGGAAACAATAGAACCGGATAAATCACCGGGTTTTGGGCTCCAGCTTGTGGATATGATGATCCGGCAAATGAACGGCACCATGAAAATAATCAAAGACCGGGGAACGGCGTATCAGTTTCAATTTAATAGTGATTTAGAATAAAAATATTACTGACAATTTACTCGATCATGAATCGCCAACTTGTTAAGAAAGCATTAAATTCGTACATTTTATAGTTTTGAAGGATAACATAACGATGAGAGAGAATGATGAAAAACGATAAATACACCATAGTCCTTGATGCCATGGGCGGTGATAGTGCACCGGGAATAACCGTTCACGGTGCTGCGCAGGCAACGCTTGAATCGCCACTGCATATTTTGCTGGTAGGGGATAAAGAAGCCCTTCAGAAAGAGCTTCACAAGCATAAATATAATTCGGCGCAAATTGAAATTGTACACTCACCGGATGTGATTACAATGGAGGATAATCCAAAATCTGCTATAGAACAGAAACCGGAAGCATCCATTGTTCTGGCTACAAAGCTGGTAGCAGAAGGGAAGGGTGATGCACTTGTTTCAGCAGGAAGCACGGGAGCAGTGATCTTATCAGCGGCAAAATATATTAATCGAATACTTGGTGTTCATAAAACTGCTTTGGCTGCAATTTATCCAACCCACAATATTCAAAACAGAAAGGATATTTTCTCGTTGCTGCTTGATGTGGGAGCCAATATTCATAATTCCCACCATGATTTGGTTCATTTTGCCTATATGGGTGCGACATATGCCAGAGAAATAAAAAAAATTGAGAGTCCTACGATTGGTCTTTTAAATATTGGGGCAGAGGAATACAAGGGTGGTGAAAAACTGTCCCAGACTTATGCTATATTAAAATCCCTGTCGGAACTTAATTTTATCGGCAATATTGAAGGTAACCAAATTATGCACGGACTGGCAGATGTTGTTGTTACGGAAGGACTTACCGGGAACATTGCTTTGAAAGTAATGGAAGGGATGGCCAGTTCGGTTAAACACCTGGGTAAAATCGCGTATAAACAAAATGTGCTCTGGAAAATGGGACTTATTATGTTATCCGGTGGTATCAAAAAACTTAATAGTGTAACAGATTATGAAGAATACGGCGGCGCACCCATCTTTGGTTTTGAAAAAATGATTATTAAATGCCACGGACGCTCCACACATAAAGCCATTAAGAATGCGTTAAAATTTGCAGCAAAATCTGTTCGCGACGATATCCCGGGACAAATAAGCCGGTATATTGCAGATTATGAATATAATCATGCCGTTAACGATCTGGAATTATAATCTGATCCCTACATCTTATAAATATCTGCAAAATCAATAATAACAGATACTTACAAAGAATTATCTTCAATGTTCACAGTACTTTTACAGCTTGAATAATCCTGTATTTATTCTTAAAATTAGAGATAATTAAAGGCTGGAAGATGACACGGAAGAGAGAGCTTGAAAATATGATTTTAGCGGCTGTGATACGGGAGTATGTCCTAACTGCCCAACCGGTCTCTTCCAAAGCAATTGTTGAAAAATATATACCCGGCATTTCTCCTGCGACGGTTAGAAACATCATGTCGGATCTTGAGCGCAAAGGTGTATTAACCCATCCTTTTACATCATCCGGGAGAATTCCAACCAATTCCGGTTATAAGTACTACGTGGATGTCCTTATGTCCCTGAAAGAACCGGATCAAGAACTGGTATCCCTGATTGATGAACAAATTGATCAAACACCATCCGATATAGAAATGCTTTTGAATCTTACATCCCGCCTTTTGGGAACCCTGACAGATGAAGTTGGAGTGGCCATGACACCTGTATTCATGAAAGGGGTTGTGGATGATGTGCAGCTCATAGAGCTCCATGGCGACAGGCTCCTGTTGGTGTTTCAAATCGAAAACGGTCTGATTAAGACGGTAATGGTTGAAACCCATCATCAATTGGATAAAACGAGTTTGTCGTTTATCCGGTCATTTTTTATTGAACTTTTTGTCGGGTATAATCTTTATAGTATGAAGCAGAAATTAGACCGTTATCTATCCCATATGCCTGTGAGGGAGAGAGGTCTTGTTGAGCTGATTTGCAATCAGATTGAACAGCAGATGATACCGCGTATTCACACAAGCCGGAATTTTTCTTTTCTGGTAAAACCCGAGTTCCGGGAACCGGCAAATTCAGCGGTTCTGCAACTACTGATGACTGACGGGTGGATGCTCAGACTCAGAAACATGATGATGAACAGACTGATAACAGAAGGCTTTACTTTATTTACGGGTGATGATATTGACTTTGTTTCCGGTTCTAACTGCAGTGTGATAATGTCCGGATTTTCCATGGGAAATCTTGATGGAACCCTGGCAGTTGTAGGGCCTTCCAGAATGGATTACGATTTTATAATTCCCTTGCTGGGGGTTATTAACCGGAAAATGAACGATAAAATGCAAAAAATGACTGAAAGGGAATAGGATTCAGAATATGAGAAAATCTCAGAAAAAACCGGAAAAAGAAATACATGAAAATGAAATAAAAGACGAAACGATGAATATAGGTGATAACAATAACGATGAATCCGTGAAAAAGAATGAAGACGATTTACGGGAAGAAACCTTAAAGGAAGAGATAGAAAATAAGACAGAAGAGATACCTGAGGAAACAGATCCGTTACAATTATTAATTGATCAGGTTTCATTAATCGAGGAACAGAAAAAAGAGGCGGAAGAAAAATTTGTTCGTCTGGTTGCGGAATTTGACAATTATAAAAAAAGAATAGCCCGGGATTTTGAGCGTCAATCCGATATGATCCGGGAAAAAATTTTTCTCAGTATTCTCCCGGTTATGGATGATCTTGACAGGCTGCTGCAACATGAAGAAAATAACGGCGACATTTCACTGGACGGGATAAAACTCATCAAGAACAATTTTATAAAGATTCTTGAAGGCCATGGAGTAAAACCGTTTATTGCGAAAGGCGAACCATTTGATCCGGACAAACATGATGCGATGCTGACTCAAAAGTCTGAAGACCATGAAACGCCAACCGTTTTGGATGAATTTGAAAAAGGGTATATGATCCATGACAAAGTCTTAAGACATGCCCGTGTAATTGTCAGTACTGCGGAATAATAAAATGTCAAAAAATTATTATGATATACTTGGTGTCGGTAAAGATGCCACACAGGAAGAGTTAAAAAAGGCTTATAGAAAAATAGCCCTGAAATACCATCCCGACAAAAATCCCGGAAATAAAGACGCAGAAGAGAAGTTCAAGCTTGCAGCGGAAGCATATGCTGTTTTGTCAGATAAAGAGAAACGAGCCCGATATGATCAATTCGGGGAAGATGGTCTGAAAAATTCCGGATTTGGCGGCTTTGGCGGCGGGGGAATGTCTATGGAGGATATTTTTTCCCAATTTAGCGATATCTTTGGGGGAGCTTTTGGAGGAAGTCCTTTCGGCGATTTCTTTGGAAGCGGATCCCGGCAGCGAGTAAGAAAAGGGTCTGACCTTCGTATTCGTATTAAATTGTCTCTTGAGGAAATTTATAACGGTATTAAAAAAAGTGTTAAAGTCCGCCATTATGAGGATTGTCCCATATGTAACGGCAGCGGTGCTGAACCGGGACACGGCACGTCAACCTGTCCTGTATGTCACGGTTCGGGAGAGATTCGTGAACGTGTCGGTTCATTTTTAGGTCAGATGATCAATATCAGACCCTGCCCAAATTGCCATGGCGAAGGAACGGTTATCGAAAAATCATGCCGGAATTGCCATGGTGAGGGACGTGTAAAAACAGAATCCAAGGTGGATATTGATATTCCAAAAGGGGTTTCCACTGGGAATTATATGACTCTTCGCGGCAAGGGGAATGCTGCACCGCGGGGAGGTGTACCCGGTGATCTGATTGTTGAATTTCTGGAAGAAGATCATTCTCTTTTTACCCGTCATGGCAATGATATTTATATCAGTATTGTTATAACATGGCCGCAGGCAGTTTTCGGGGATGATATTACCGTCCAGACGCTGTCCGGACCGGTCAGTTTGAAAATCCCGCCGGGTATCCGGTCCGGTAAGATTTTAAGATTACGTCATAAGGGAATGCCAGTTCTGCAAGGCAGTCAATATGGTGATCAATTGATACGCATTCAGGTTGAGACGCCAACCGAAATGTCGAAAGATGAAAAAGAATTGATTCAGCAATTAATGAAATTGTATCAAAACAAAAAAATAAAAATCGAAAAATATAAATAGAATCATTAGATTAGAGCGATACATGAGGTGAAAGGCATGTTAAAAAATATTAAGAAAACTATCATGACACTTATTTCACTCGCCGTTTTGGCCGGTGGCGTAGGTCTTTTGCTCCGGAAATGTTTCAATAAGAGATGTTGCTGCGGAAAGGATAAAAGTGATGATTTTTCCGATCATTGCTGTAATGAAGACAAATCCGGAAAACGAGTGAATATTAATATTGCTGATGTTCAGGAACTTGCAGGCATTCCATATATGAGCCTTCCTGTTGCACGCAATATTGTAAACTATCGTGAGTTAAACGGAACGTTTGCCCTGAAAGAGGAATTACTCAATGTTAAGGGTATAGGTCCCAAATTACTTGAATTAATTGATGAATATATATGCACAGAATAAAGGGAGGTCTTGTGGAAGAACAGGCTTATAATGAGAAATGGTCTTTTGTGGTAAAATGGATAACGGTAATTCTCCTTGTTGTCCTTTTTTTTGTGATTGTTATTCCATGGTCAATTTGGAATGAAGAAAAATATTATCAGGATTTGTGCCACTGGAAAATGACAAACCTGTGGCATGCCCAGCGTCTGTACCATGATTTGAGAAAAGAATACAATCCCAATCTGAGAGAAACATTACAGTTTATTGACCAGGTTCGCGACTCTGTTCTTGCAGACAGCATGTATGTGAGAGAGCAGAGGATTAATTTTAATAATGAATGGATTAAAATCTTTGTTCCTCCGTATTGGCATGAAGATTTTGATACATCCTTCGCCAATTCATACAGTGCCCAGGACACATCGGAAGAAATTATCTATACGGCTCTGGTTCCCAATGACCAAACCGGTTTAATTGATACCATGTATCTGAACAGGATCCGCGACAGGTGGATGTATACTGATACATTATGGGATGGTCGTATTATTGATACCAGCGTTGAAATGAGAATTGAACGGGTTATGAAATATGATCGTTATAACCTTGTTGATTCTCTGTTAATATGTCCTTTGGTTAAAGAGATGTATACGGCTACGCTGTCTGAGGACAGTTTGTTAACGATCTATTGCCCAACACGCGGCGGTGTTGAATTCCGCAGATATTATTTCTTTGCGTTCAGCGATACGGGACATGGTCACATTCAAGACGGAAAAAGAAGCTGGCAATAACAAATGAAGGGATAAGATAATGCTCTGTATATCCCTGAATCCGGATATATTGTCCTATATTTTACTTAAAGATGATGCGGAAAATGTCGTTGAAGATACCGGGATTCTTCCGATCCCTTTTATTCTCGATCGGACTTTTTTTTCAACCAATGATGCCGTTCGCCCTTTATCTGACTTATTTAACGCGTTAAAAAAGAAATTTAAACATCCTCAAACAGACGTATGCTTGTCGCTTTGCTCCAACCTTTTTTCGTATACGTTTTCAGAAGAGGAAACTCCGGTTTGGGTTGATGAAATTCGATATGGAAGTGATTATGCTTCGTCACTAATGCGGAGAAATTATAAAATCCATACAGATAATTTCACGATTTGGTATGATCGGGCAATATTAAATAAAATTAAAGAAGCCGCTCATTACGAAGGTATTCAACTTGCAAAAATTACCCCAGGCATTCTTAATGCCTATAATACCGTTCATTCAATTTACGCCACGGATCATTATAATCATTATTCCATCTTAAAATGGGATAAAAAATATTCTGAAATTCTCCTTTTAAAAAATGAATGTATCATTGGTTATGCCGGTTTTCAAAAAGTTCATGACAGTATTTTGCTGTTAAATAAAAGCGGAATTTTTGACAAAGATTTGTTACCCATGTTAAATCCGGATTCTTTTAATGAAAAAGTATATGATTTTACAGGTCCCATCTTTCATTATGCCACACAGGAAACGGATCCGGATCCGCTTAAAACATTTAAATCCTATGGTTTTTGCGAAATAATCAATCCGTTTACCGGACTGGAAGTCATGGGACCGGAGCAAGAGGAAATATCCGGTATTTCTGAAACGATATTATCCATGTGGACTGAGTCTGCAGGATTCATTAACCGGAGTTGAGAAAAATGAAAATTGATGTAAACTTATTGGAAAACGAAGAGATTTCTGAAGAGAAATCTGAAGAACAAAACGAAGAATTGTCTGAAGATATTTCTCCTGATGAGTTGAAAACCGTTATAGATGCCGAATCTGACAGTCAGAAGAAAGTTGATGAGGACGCAGACGATTCAAAATCGAAAAAGGGTGTTACAACCCAAACGTCAGGGAATGGGAAAAAACGCGCAAATACACCGTTTTATATTGTTGTTGCTCTATTGGTCATTCTGATTATTGTCTTTCTTGTCTGGAATAAAGCTGAACAGGTTCCCGGTTTTCTGAGCTTTTCAAAAGATACGGTATTGACAATCAAACCGTTAGAAAGCGTTACAGAGGAAGAGACACCTGAATTCTCTATTGTTCCTATTGAAGATGAAAAAGCATCCGATACATTGAAGAGGATTAAACAGGTTATTGATGGTTCCTCGTATGTTGTACCTGAAAACATTACGATTTTAAAACAGCAAAGAGCAGTTTCAGAAGAACGTCTCAAGCGCTTTTTTGTCCTCTCTGCACACTTTCCTGAGGGTTTGTTTTGGTCTTATTACTCCAATAGCGCCAATTATGAATTATTTGAAGTAAAAGCTGCTAAAGTCGGTGTTTTTGAAACCTTTTTTAACCGTGTCATGGAAAAAAAGTTATTCAAGAATCTAAACTTCTATTCATATGATGGTAAATATTGGGATTCCCTCGAAGGTGTTTTTGCAGGGAATTATGTGTCCGAAGTAAAAAAAGATAATGCTCCGCTTTATACCATGAGCTCTGAAGATTTTATCGATTATGTTGCTCATGCAGCACAAAAAACTGGCGTGAATTTTACAGACTGGACCGTGAACAAGGTTGAATCCATGATCGCAGGGACGGAACAATCTGTGTTTAAACTAACCTTATACGGAACTGTCAGTCAATTGTCACGGTTCTCTAACGGATTAATGGAAATTCCGGCAACGTTGACCGTGACAAAAGTTATTGCCGGCAGAAGACCTGAGGACAGTTTCCCTGATCCGTTGAAATTGATTCTGTATGTGGGTTTATTTGAAAAAAAGTGATGCCGAGAATAATTTCCGGAGAATACGGCGGACTGGTAATCAAATCACCGGGATATGATCTCCGCCCGACATCCGATAAAGTAAAAGAGTATATTTTTAATGTGATACGGGATTGGGAGAATGCGGTTGTTGCCGACCTTTTTGCAGGGAGCGGATCCCTGGGGTTTGAGGCCCTTTCCAGAGGGGCATCTACGGTGGTCTTTGTGGATAAACACTTTGATTCAATCCAAACAATACACAATACTATCAACCGATTACACGGTCATGAGATCAAAGATATCCATTGTTATAAGAGTAATGCCCTCACTTTCTGTCACCGGTATCCTGACAATTTTGACAGAATTCTGGCAGATCCTCCCTATAAACTTCCTCTTCCTGACAGTTTTTTTCAATCAATCGGCTCTGCCCTGAAAACCGGGGGGCTGTTTATCCTGGAGTTTTCAATTCATGAAAAAAGCTGTATTTTCCCGGAATTAAAACTTGTGAAAGAAAAATATTTTGGAGAAACAGGAGTCCGAATCTATGAAAAATGAGAGAGTTGCTGTTTATCCCGGAACATTTGATCCCATTACATACGGGCATGTGGATATCATTGAAAGAGCAGTAAAACTGTTTGATAAAGTCATTGTTGCTATCGCTGTCAATAAAAATAAATCTGCATTGTTTGATGTGGATGAAAGAAAAATGATGATTGAAAAATCAATTACTCATTTGAATAATGTAGAAGTCGTGACGTTTCACGGATTAAGCGCACGCTTTTCAGAGAAGATGAAAGCCATTGCTCTTATCCGTGGGTTAAGAGCAGTATCGGACTTTGAATACGAGTTTCAAATGGCGCTTATAAATCGTAAAATCGGCAAAAACACAGAGACAGTCTTTCTGATGCCTACGGAAAAGAATACGTACCTCAGTTCATCTGTTGTAAGGGAAATTGCGTCATTTCACGGAGATGTATCCCACTTCGTAACGGATTATGTTCAGTTAAAATTAGAGGAGAAATTTAAAAAATGATAACATTGGAAAACATTCGCAAACGTGCAATTGAAGAAACTGATATTCATCTGGTTCTTCCTGAAGGCGAGGATCCCCGGGTAATTCAGGCAGCAATAACAATTGAAAAAGAAAAAATTGCAAGAGTCACGGTTTTAGGGGATGTGAATGCCGTTAATAATGCAGCAAAAAATGCCGGTTTAAGCACTAAGGATTTAACCATTCTGAACCCTTTGGATAGCAGTGATTTGGATACATTTGCTTCAGTCTATTATGAATTGAGAAAGAAAAAAGGAGTTAGTCCCGAAGATGCTTTGGATGCGATGAAAGATCCAACGTATTTTGGTGCAATGATGCTTCGTGAGGATAAGGCAGATGCCTGCATCAGCGGTGCTGCGAATGCAACGTCACATGTTGTAAGGGCTGCAGTAACCATTGTCAGGACAAAACCCGGTATTTCCCTGATGTCCAGTGATTTTCTGATGTTCTCACCGGCAGGCGACAAGGTTTACTCGTTTGCCGATTGTGCCGTAAATCCTGATCCGAACAGTGAGCAGCTGGCAGATATTGCTTATGCAAGTGCTATGACCCATAAGAGTATTTTTAATGTGGAACCGGTGGTAGCCCTATTAAGTTTTTCAACAAAAGGAAGTGCTGAACACGATTTGGTTTATAAGGTAGCGCGGGCTTTGAAGATTGCACAGGAGAAATATCCTGACCTGTTGATTGACGGTGACCTGCAGCTGGATGCCTCTATCATACCGTCTGTCGGTTCAAAAAAAGCACCGGGAAGCCCTGTGGCGGGAAAAGCAAATGTCCTGATTTTTCCTGATTTAAATGCAGCTAATATCGGATATAAACTGGTTCAGCGTCTTGCCGGTTATGAAGCAGTTGGACCCATTCTTCAGGGATTGAATAAACCCATGCATGACCTCTCCCGGGGCTGCAGTTCAGAAGATATTGTTAATCTCGCTGCAGTAACAGCCCTTCAAACAATCGGATAAGGAATTCTATGCCGACATATCGCTACAAATGCAAATCCTGTTCAAGGATTATAGAAAAGATTCAAAAATTTACAGATACTCCCCTGACAATTTGTCCAAGCTGCAAAGGTGAACTTGTAAAAGTTGTCACGGCTTCCGGCGGTTTCATCCTGAAAGGAGAAGGTTTTTATTCCGTCGATTCCCGGAAAAAGCCTGTTTCCTGCCCGGCTAAACCTGACAGTGAAACACAACCTTGTTCGGAGTGCCCACACCGATGAATTTTGTCGATCAGGCAACAATAGTTGTCCATGCCGGAGATGGCGGTGATGGCTGTATCAGTTTTCACCGGGAAAAATTCAAACCCAAGGGCGGACCTGACGGCGGTGACGGCGGTGACGGCGGACATATTATAATCCATGCTACCAGCCAGCTCAATACACTGCAGGATTTCAAGTATCATAAAAAATATCATGCCGGCAACGGTTCACCCGGTCAGGGAAACAACAAATCCGGATCCAAAGGGAGAGATGTTGTTATTCAGGTTCCTGCCGGAACGCTGATCAAGGACGGTGAAACAGGTGATATTATAGGTGATATGACAAAAGACGGCGAGGAGATTATTGTCGCCAGGGGGGGCAGAGGAGGATGGGGAAATCAGCATTTTGCCACGTCTGTTAATCAGGTGCCACGTTTTGCCAAACCGGGAACAGAGGGTGAGAGATTTACGATCGAACTGGAATTGAAAGTCCTGGCAGACGTGGGACTCGTTGGCTTTCCCAATGCGGGGAAAAGTACTCTTTTATCTGTTCTATCAGCTGCAAAACCCAAAATTGCGGATTATCCATTTACAACGTTAACTCCCAATCTGGGTATTGTAAAGTACGGTGAGTATAAATCCTTTGTCATGGCTGATATTCCGGGTCTGATTGAAGGTGCTCACGAAGGAAAAGGTCTGGGTGACCGTTTTTTAAAACACATTGAACGCACACGGGTATTGGTTTTTCTCATAGATCTTCACGATGAAGATCCCGCCTTAACCTATAAGACACTCCTCGATGAACTTGGTTCATTTGATTCCGAGCTTCTGGACAAGCCCCGAATTGTTTGCATTACAAAGTGTGATCATGATGAGGATGATCTGCTTATTCCTGATCCCACATTTGAAAAAAAGCTGATTTATATATCATCCGTAACAAAAAGAAATCTGAATACGCTTGTCCTTGAAATCAAGAAACATTTGTGAAATATATAAAAATTACTGAATAATATTTATATTCATCGCTGTTTTTAATAGATTAAGTCATGTCTGATCCTTTGGAAATTTTAAAGATCATGTCAATTGAAGGTATGGGACCGCGTCTTTATAAAAGTTTGTCGGATAAATATGGCATGCCTGAAAAGATCATACCCGGACTGATTGATAATTATGCTGAAGACGGGTCAATTCCGTCAGGGATTCTGTCCTCGATACATTCAGGCAGGTATCTTGAATATTTCAACAAGCACAGATTATGGATGAAACAGAGCGGTGCGCGTCTTATGACGGTGGATGATATCCGGTATCCTGATATTCTGAAGCATATTTATGATCCGCCTCCGGTTTTATCATATTTGGGTGAGTGGGATCCGAAAGACAACAATGCACTTGCTGTTGTTGGTACGCGGTATCCGGACCATTACGGAAAAAGAGTTACACGGGATTTTACGCAGGCATTGGTCGATCTGGACATTACGATAATCAGCGGGCTCGCTAAAGGCGTCGATTCAATTGCCCATTTTACTGCTGTTCGTGCAGGAAAGCGGACAATTGCTGTATTAGGAACGCCTCCGGATATCATTTATCCTGCGGAAAATCGTTCTTTAATGCGGCAAATCTGTCAAAATGGCGTTGTCTTGTCTGAATTTATCGTCGGCCATAAAACCGCTCCCGGGTGTTTTGTGAGAAGGAACCGCTTGATCAGCGGTTTAAGCCGGGGTGTAATCGTGACTCAGGCCGGAGATAAAAGCGGTGCATTAGCCACAGCTTTCAGTGCTAATGAACAAAACAGGGAAGTCTTTGCCGTGCCGGGAAATATCTATTCCGGATTGCATGACGGGTGTCACCGTCTGATTAAAAAAGGAGCAAAACTAATTGAAAAAACAGAAGATATTCTTGAAGAACTGCCGGTTCTGATGCAGAAACGGCTGCCTCAAATGAATCTGATAACAGAAGCTGCCAATTTGCAAGATGTGACTGACAGCGGCAAACTTATATTGAGTATTTTAAGTAAAGAACCTGTTTATGTTGATACGATTCTGGAAAAAACATCCCTGAATCACAGTAAATTGATGAGTGTTCTTCTTCAATTGGAATTAAAAGGATATATTAAACAGTTGCCGGGGAAATTCTATATCCGGAAAATTTGAACGGAGGACACATGAAGCAAAGGCGCAAAACCCGAAAAATCACGATCGGATCACAGACAATCGGCGGAGATTCACCCATTTCCGTACAGAGCATGACCAATACACGCACATCCGATATCGATGCCACCGTAAATCAAATACTACGGTTAGAAGAATCAGGCTGCATGATCGTCAGGGTTACTGTACCGGATAAGGTATCAGCAGCTGCTTTACGTGAAATCGTAAAGAGGATCCATATTCCCCTTGTTGCCGATATCCATTTTGATTATCACCTGGCTTTATCGGCTGTTGATGCAGGAGTACATAAAATTCGGATAAATCCGGGCAACATCGGTTCCAAAGAGCGCGTTCGCGAAGTTTTAAAAGCATGTGAAACGGCACACATTCCAATACGGATTGGTGTAAATTCAGGTTCACTGGAGAAAGATATTCTGGAAAAGCACGGGGAACCCACGGCTTCGGCTATGGTGGAAAGCGCAGAACGTCATCTTCGCTTTTGTGAGGATTTTGGTTTTCATAATGTTGTTGTCGCTCTAAAATCATCCAGTGTCCCCATGATGATCGAAGCAAACAGACTTTTCTCACAAAAAAATGACATACCGCTTCATTTAGGCGTAACCGAGGCGGGTCCAAAAGGCAGCGGGTCCATTAAATCAGCTATCGGGATCGGAACACTTCTTTCGGAAGGAATAGGTGATACTATTCGTGTATCCCTGTCATCAGATCCTGTGGAAGAAATAAACGCAGGATTTCAAATCCTGAAAGCATTGGGTATAAAAAGCCGGGGAATTAACCTTGTAAGCTGTCCAACCTGCGGCCGTATGAGTTTCAACGTTATGAAAATAGCCGAAGAAATTGAAACCCTCACAGCCGGTATCGGAACTTCATTGACAATAGCTGTTATGGGATGTGTCGTTAACGGACCGGGCGAAGCAAGGGAAGCAGATCTTGGAATTGCCGGTTTAGGTAAAGGACGTGCAAGATTGTATGTTAGGGGAATTGAAAAAGAAATTATTCCGGAATCGGAGATTATTCCTGTGCTCATGAAAGAAATCAATCAGTTAATCAGTGACGAAAGCCGCTGACGAACGTCATATTCAATCCTAAGCGCTTTTTCTTCATCTCCGGTTTGTCTGTATAGATCAGCAAGTTTTACTAGCTGGCGCAGCGTATTTGTATTTGTCTTCCCATATAACGCTTCACTCGTATTCACGGCCAGAACCTGGTAACTTACAGCCTTAACCGGTTCTTTGAGAAGAATGCTGAGTTCAGAAAGGCCGGAATATATTTGTTCAAGCTCAGGGGTATACACCCCTGCAGACGGATCCATAATAAGCAGTGCTTTTTCATAGTAATTTTTTGCTGTGAGGACTGCTTTTTGGGCGCGGATATTTTTAGCGGCGATCATTAACAATCGTGCTTGTTCCCGATTGGATGAACCTTTGTTATCTTCAGTGATTTTCAATCCCAACTCTGCCGTCTGTCTCCCAAGTTTGTAATCACCTGTATGGTAATACAATGTTGCCAGGAGATAGAGCGGGTCGATTAATCGCAGGGAACCGGACCCGTAATGGTTTTCAAAAATACGCACAGACCATTTAATGAATGTCAGGGCACTTTCATATTTTTCATATGCCGTGTAATACAGTGCCTGGTCGTAATACAACAGACCCAGTTTGTACGGTTCTATGGGGGATTTTGATGCCTTAAGATATTCCAGCAATTCTGCATTGATGGCTAACGCCCCTCTTAAATCCTGCTGTTTGTGAAGAAATCGGCTGTAATCCCGCAAAATACTGTAAGCCTGATCGGGATCGACTTGCTTTACCGTATGAATGATTGATAATGACCTTGTATAAAAGTGATCGGCTGTTTCCTGTTTATTAAGTTTATCATTGATGGAAGCCAGTAAATAGAGAGACTGTAAAATCCTGTACTGGTCCACATCCTTAAAATTTCTTGCGGCATTTAACGAAGCTGAAGCATGTTGTAAGGCTTCGCTGTATTTATTCTGTCTGTACAGCATTTGACCTCTTGCATACGATTCATCCCAGCTTGTTTGCGGTTTGCAGGATAGAACGAATACAAACATTATAATAGAGTACGTTAATCTTTTTTTCATCATGACTCTTTTACCGGTATCAAACCGTCTCGTTTTAACAGGGCCTGGGGATCCGGTTCTTGTCCCCGAAACGATTTATACAAAACCATAGGATGGTCCGAATTCCCTTTTTCCAGTATATTTTTCCGGAATGATTTTGCAAGATTTCTGTTAAAGATTCCTTTCTCCTGAAACAGATTGAAAGCATCGGCTTCCAGGACCTCAGCCCATTTGTATGAATAATAACCGGCAGCATATCCTCCTGCAAAAATGTGTGAGAATGCCGTGGATATGCATGTTCCGGGTATGGTTTCAGTTAATTGATAATTTCTTAGCACATCTTCTTCGAATGCCAGAATATCAGTGTTTTTATCGATTGTCCGGGTATGCCAGTTCATATCAAGCAATCCGAATCGTATTTGGCGTAAATTCATATTTCCTTTATAGTAATTATTCGCCTCTTTCATTTTATCCAAAAGTTCATCCGGGATAGGGGTTCCTGTTTCATAATGCCGGGCAAAAAGAGACAAAGATTCTTTCTCCAGAGTCCAGTTTTCCATAATTTGGGAAGGCAGTTCCACGAAATCCCAATAAACATTCGGACTTGACAAGGTTTTCCATTTGCATGCAGAAAGGAGTCCGTGCAGGGCATGACCAAATTCGTGAAAAAGGGTTTTGACTTCACTGTATTGAAGAAGTGACGGTGAATCCTTGGTTCATGGCGTTACATTGGCTACGATTGACACATGGGGTCTTTCCTGTGTGTTTTTTGAAGAAAGGCCCTGGCTTGCATAAGTTGTCATCCAGGCGCCTGAACTTTTTGTTTTACGGGGATAGAGATCTGTATAAAACAGTCCTAAAAAAGAACCATCTTCATCATAAACTTCGTAAGTAACAACATCCGAATGGTAAACCGGAATATGGTGTACTTTTTTGAATGTTATGCCATACAGTTTTTCTGCTACGATAAACAGACCGTCAATAACATTTTCCATTTTAAAATAGGGACGAAGATCATCTTCTTTAAATGCAAATTTATCTTCTTTGATTTTTTCTGAATAATAGGACAAATCCCATGGTTTTACGGTATCAATCCCGTCTATTTTTGCCAGGACTTTTATTTCCTCAATTTCTTTTCGTGCCACCGGCATAGCATGATCTGCAAGTGTAATCAGGAATGTAAAAACGGTTTCCGGTGTTTCGGCCATGCGTTCTTTCAATGTATAATCCGCATGATTTTTATATCCCAATAATTCGGCTCTTTTTTGACGAAGGAAAAGGATCTTTCTGATGATATCCCGGTTATCGTAATCACCGCCTAAACAACGTGACGCATATGCTTTATAAAGAGTTTCTCGTGTTGTTCGGTTGTTGATATATGTTAGTGCAGGTATAATGCTGGGGGCTTGAAGCGTTATTAACCACCCCTTATCCAACCCGTTTTTTTCACGATCTTCCTCGGCAGCTTTTAACGCGAGGGGGGGGAGGCCTTCAATATCCCCGTATTCTGTTGTATGATAGGTATACGCATTGGTAGCTCCCAGAAGATTTTTGGTAAATGCGGGATACAAAGATGCCAGTTCACGATCAATTTTCATCAACTTTTTCTTCTTCTGATCATCCAGTTCGGCACCATTCCGTATAAATTTAAGTGTGTAGTATTCTGTTAACCGGCGGTCTTCCATATCCTTGATGGATTCAGATTGTTTATATACGTCATTTATCTTATTGAACAATTCTGAATTCGTATAAACCTTGCTCATAAAAACAGAAACCAGGGGCAAAAATTTCCCGGCCAGTTCTTTGAATGAATCATCAGACTCAGCTCCCAGAAGATTTGAAAAAAGTCCTGTAATCTTTTCAACGTATTCAAGTGACAATTCCAACGTTTTTACAACAGAATGAAAATCGGTTTTTGGGGATGCCGTAATTTCCGCAATGCATTTATTTGCATCGTTTATGGCTTTTTTAATAGCGGGAATAAAATCATCGTGCTGAATGTCCTGAAAGGGAATTGCATTATGATGTGTAGAAAACGAGACGTTGATCAAAGGATTCATTCGCTTCATTTTTTCTCCCTGCTAATCGGTTAATAAGCTGTTTCAGAGGGTTTTTGCTGTTATATTTTAACCATTTTATTTATATTCATCACCATGAAAAACACGTACAAAATACCGGAACTATTTCAGCGGCTTGGATTGTCTGGGACCAATATTAAAATTTTTATAGCAGGATTGATTTGTATTCTGGTAGGATACATTTTTCTTGCGACAGGCGATAAAAACAGTGTTTGGTCACTGACTGTCGGACCAATTATGCTGGTTATAGGATATGTTGTTCTTCTTCCATTGTCCCTGGCGTATAAGCCGAAGAATAAATCCCTGCCGATGAAATAGACCGTTAACATGAAAAGAATCCGGATCGTACATGATGAAATTTATGGATTCTTTTTAATTAATTATTGATTATCTGATAATTCGGCACTCGACAGATAATGAGAAAAGTAATGATGTACCGGGAAAATCATTCACATTGAAACAGAAAAACAAAAAGAAGGCGCTGCTCTTCGATTTTGACGGGGTTGTCGTAAACTCGGAAGAGATTTATGAAGAGTATACCCGTGACATGTTTATACAGTACGGGATTCATCTGCCTTCATCAGAGTGGTCACTTTTTAAGGGAATTTCCCGTGATGTTTTTTTTAGATTGGTCAAAAGCCGTTATTTGCCTGATATTACAATACAGGAATTAGAAGAAGACTGGCAGGTCGGGCTTCGGGAAAAAATGAAGCAGAAACTTGCGTATACACCATCTTTTATGAATTTTTATCGTCAGGTATCACCTCATTTTGAAACGGCTCTTCTTACATCTTCAAGACGTGATATGATAGACTGGATATTTTTGAACACCAAAATTCAAAATACATTTTCATTAATCATTACCTCTGATGATGTTCGGAATACAAAACCGGATGCAGAGCCGTATCTTAAAGCTTGCGAAATGCTGGGGTTTTGCATAGGTGATTGTATTGTTATTGAGGATAGTTTGCGCGGTGTGGCCAGCGGCAAGAACTCAGGGGCTTTTGTAATTGCTATAACAACCACCCATAACCGTAATGAATTAAAAGCGGCTGATATGGTAATTGACAGCTGGGACGAATTATCGGTTGAGAAACTATGGAATCTGAATATTCAGGAATGATAAAAATACCCGGTGACCTGGTTTACCTGAAAAATCCTGATGAATCGCATTGTTCATTATATTATGCGCTGGCATCCGATTCAAATTTACGATATTACAGTTCTGATGCACCATTTCGAAAAGTGGGTAAACAAACATTTGTTCAATATTATCTTAATCAGTTAATGGTTCCGACTGAGAATTATCTTCCGTTTGTCGTAGTTGACAGTAAAACAGATGAGCCGGTTGGACAGGTGCATGCGGGGCGTTTAGATCGGGATAATCATAATTGTATGATTGGTTTTGAAATTCTAGCCTGCTATCAGCGCCGTGGTTATGGCACAGATGCGGTAGAAACTCTGTTGGATTATCTCTTTTTTGATTTAAAATTGAACCGTATTGGAGCTGAAGTGTACGAATTCAATACTGCCAGTCGTAAAGTATTGGAAAACCTTGGATTTGTTCTGGAGGGAACATTGTCAAAATGGCTTTTCAGAGGCGGGAAATATTGGGACAAACTCCTTTTTGGCATTTTAGCTTCGGATTGGATGAATCCGGATGGTCATGAATAGGATACTTTATTACATCCGTTCTTTTGATCGGCGTTTATGGGTCCTGATGCTGGGATGGTTTATCAGTTCACTGGGATTTGGTGCCGTGGTTCCTTTTGTCAGTATTTATTTCCATACTGAATTGGGAATATCCATGAGTCTTATCGGTTCATTTTTTTTATTGGCAGCCGTTTTCAGAAGCAGCTCGCAAATCATCGGAGGAGAATTATCCGACAGGATTGGCAGACGACGATTATTAATCATTTCACAGGTAAACAGATCCCTTGTTTTTCTTGGCACCGGTTTAGCCATTGCCTTAAATCAAAGTTTTTGGGTTATTGCCGGTATTCTTTTGTTTAATTATCTCCTGTCCTCATTTTTTCAGCCGGTTGCCAGTGCCATGGTTGTTGACCTTGTCCCCAAAGATAAAAGAGTTGAAGGATATTCAATTCTCAGGACAGCCGGAAATGCAGGGTGGGGAACCGGTCCTGCCATAGGCGGATTTTTAGCGGCTTACGGTTATGAATACCTTTTTTATTTTTGCGGAGTCAGTGCATTTATATCCGGTATTCTGATTTGGGCTTATGTAAAGGAAACACATCATAATGCGGACAACAATAATCGTGAATCCATATTGGCATCTTTCAGTGTTTTGAGGAATAACCCCACACTCAGCGTCTTTATGATCTCTGCTCTGCTTTTATTTCTTACGATGGGACAGCTTGTGTCCACATTATCGGTTTTTATGAGTAAGACACTGGAATTCTCTTCACGAAATATTGGATGGGTTTATACATACAATGCACTGCTCGTTATATTATTTCAGATACCGGTCAGCCGAATGATCCGTAAAATAAATATGTTCAAACTTATGATATTTGCATCATTTCTTTATTTTATTGCTTATGCAGCCATGGGTTGGGTCAATACATTTTTTATGGTCCTGTTTATGATAACGGTTATAACCGCCGGAGAAATTATTGGTGTCCCCACCGGAAATGCCATAGTCAGTTATATGTCACCGGAAGGAAAACATGGGCGTTATCAGGGGATTTACAGCCTGGCAACAACCTTGGGCTGGTCTGTGGGTCCCTTTATCGGCGGGATAAGCATGGATCTTTTTGACAATACTAAAATGTTATGGTTATTTCTGGCTCTTTTTAGTTTTGCAGCCATATGGGGATTTGGGTGGTTAAAAAAAAATGAATTGAAGAGTTATAATTCCGGTAACTAATCAAAGCATTTCAAATTTATGTCCCGGGTCTCTTACAGTTAACACAGGGACAGGCGATTTTCTCACGACTTTTTCGGCAGTTGAGCCGAAAAGAATGTGTGAAATACCGGTCAGACCGTGAGTAGACATAATAATCATATCGAATTTATCTTCTTTGGAACAGCGAATAATTTCATCAAACGATCGGCCGTATCGTATAATCGGGTAAGCTTTAATATTTTCCGGTATCTTTTCTTTGATAATTTTTTCAAGGGTTTGTTGTGTATATTCCCGGGATTTTTTTTCAAGTTCGGCTATATCATAATTTTCCCACGTAAAATCCGTCGGTGCAATAATGGGTTCAATGACATGCAGAAGACCGATTTCCGCATTAAAAGCATTCGCAAATTCTGCTGCATAGGATAATGCATAATTTGCATACTCTGAGAAATCTGTTGTTAACAGAATTTTTTTTATTTTCATAATACTTACCCTCCTTAATTTATAATATTAAAAAATGAATTTTAAATCAACGACTTGTTTCACATTATTGTTGGTTAATAAAATTTTCATCAATTTCACATAGAAAAAGGTATGAACCCGATATTCTGTGATAAAATATCATTTGTTTTTTAAATAAGCATATCCCAGATCAAAAGCTTTCAAATTTATGTCATGGAAAGCTTTATTCTCAAGGATATATGGAAGAACCCAGCGAATGTAAGAATCACTTAATATGTGAGGTATCATACTTGCATAAACTCCAAGAAGAATCATATTTGCGGCTTTTGTGTTTCCGATTTTATCGGCGAGTTCAGTCGCCGGCAAACCAATCGTGCGAATATCTTGACGTTTGGGCGGAGTATCAATCAGACCGCAGTCATAAATAATTGTTCCGCCATTGACAACTTCATTTTCGAAACGATCCATTGACGGTTTATTCATGACAATCAATGTTGTGGGATTTGCGACAAGGGGAGCACCGATTCGCTTATCCGATATTTTAACGCTGCAATTAGCCGTGCCGCCCCGCATTTCAGGTCCGTAGCTGGGAAGCCAGCTTACTTCGTAATGGTGTTCCATGGCAACGGAAGCAATCACATAACCAAGACTGAGAAGCCCCTGCCCGCCGAAACCGGCAATTTTCAATTCTTCGTGGAAAGTTGTTTTTGCCGGGGTCGGGACCTTATCGTCAAGATCTGAAAGGTGTTTAATCTGCATGAGCTTATGGTAATCGCCCGGTGAAGGTCTTTCCTGTTTTATGGGAATGGATTCCCGTTCTTCCGAAACATCCTTGAAAACACCCGGAACAAAATATTTTGATAATGTTGATTCTATCCATTTTTTTGAATCATGGGGGGATATTTTCCAGCCCGTTGGGCAGCCCGACAGGACTTCTACAAAAGAAAAACCTTTATTATCGATTTGATTATGAATTGCTTTTCGAACAGCCCTGCGGGTTTTAGCAATGTTTTTAGCATCGGTTAACATGCACCGCTCCACATAAACCGGCGCTTCGAGGGTACCGATTATTTCTGACATGCGGATGGGGTACCCTTCGCTGTTAATGTTTCTGCCGTAGGGTGTTGTTGTCGTTTTCTGCCCAATCAATGTTGTGGGAGCCATCTGTCCGCCGGTCATGCCGTAAATAGCATTGTTGATAAAAAAGACCGTCATGGATTCGCCCCGATTTGCTGCCTGAATAATCTCATTTGCTCCGATGGCTGCAAGATCACCGTCACCCTGATAGGAAATGAGAATCGAATCCGGGTTAGCGCGTTTGTAGCCGGTACCAACTGCCGGAGCACGGCCGTGAGCGCTCTGAATATTTCCAACATCAAAATAATAGTAGGCAAAAACAGAACAGCCGACAGGGCTGACAAGAATCGTTTTATCTTTAATACCAAAATCTGAAAGAGTTTCTGCAATCAGTTTATGCAGGATCCCATGACCGCAGCCGGGACAGTAATGAGTGGTTTTTAATTCTGTTCCACCCTTGCGGATAAACGTATCATAAAATGAAGCGGGTTTTTGTAAAACATTCTTATTTAATATTGTCATGATTGCCTCATATTTTTCATAATTTCCCCAATGACTTCTTTTACGGTAGGCATATTGCCTCCCATCCGGCCGTGAAAATAAACGGATTTTAATCCGTTTACAGCGAGCCTTACATCATCAACCATCTGACCATTATTCAATTCAAACACATTGAAAAATCTGATATTTTTCTTTTGTGCATACGATTCAATAATTTTTTTCGGAAACGGGAAAAGGGTGACTGGGCGAAGAAGTCCCACTGCTATGCCTTCAGATCTCAGCTCGTCAACCGCTGTTTGGAGTATGCGGCTTACGATACCGAACCCCAAAAGAATTATTTCTGCATCATCACTGCGGTACTCCTCGCAACGTACTTCTTTTTCTTCGATTATGGCGTACTTTTTCTGAAGTTTATGGTTGTGAACTTCCAGACGGTCAGGATCCAGTTCAATGGATGTGATTAGGTTTTCGCGGGTCTCCGGCGTAGCTTTTACGGCCCAGTCTTTTTTGGGGAATGTTGTAACAGGCTGGGGAAACTCAACCGGTTCCATCATTTGTCCGATAGTTCCGTCGGCCATGATGACTGTCGGATTCCTGTATTTATCAGCCAGTTCAAATGCCAGCATCGTTAAATCGCACATTTCCTGGGCGCTGTTAGGCGCTAAAACTATTAACTTATAATTCCCGTGGCCGCCGCCTTTAACAATCTGGTAGTAATCAGACTGTTCCGGTGCAATATTCCCCAGTCCCGGACCGCCCCGCGTAATATCTACAATGACACAAGGGAGTTCTGAACCGGCAAGATAAGATATGCCTTCCATTTTCAGACTAATACCCGGGCTGGAACTGGCAGTCATGCAGCGAACGCCGCTTGAGGCGGCACCATAAAGCATATTAATTGCTCCGATCTCACTTTCTGCCTGTAAGAAAACGCCGCCTACTTTAGGAAAAAGCAGGGCTGATCCTTCCGCTATCTCACTTGCAGGCGTTATTGGGTATCCAAAATAGTTTCGACAACCGGCCAAAATCGCGGCATGGACAACGGCATTATTTCCTTTTATTAGTACTTTTTTCATAATAACCTCATGAAATTGGATTTAAACACCGGGTGCAAACATTTTTTTCATCCCCGTTCCTTGCTGCATAAACATTGGTTTCCAACTGGCAAACAGGGCATAATGCCTTATTTTCCCACTTATCCCAACCTTTGAAAACCGTGATGGCTCCGGGTTCCGGACAGGTATAAAAACATATGCCGCATCCTGTGCATCCTTCACCGGTGTATTCGGCTGTTTTATATCCCATTTGATTAAGTCTGCCGGATAATTTAATGACATGAACCGAACAGGCTTCAATACATAAACAACACCCTTTGCATTCAGCTGCTTTGATAATTAGATGTCCTCTTGACAGGCTCATTATCTCTCCTTTCTCTCTCTTTCGAAAATCATGCTTAATGATTATAGTATCTGTTATTACTAAATCAAATTTCATGCCAGAATTATTTTAACATTTGTGCCTGATCTGCAGGGTTGGGCTGAATCTCGTATTCAGGTGATTCTCATTAATAATAATCTACAGTCAGGAACCTGAGAAAAATTATCACAATTAAGAATTTTCGTCAGAACTTATAAATCCGATGGCTTTTTGGTGTTCCCTGTCCATATAGACATGAAAATATTGATTTGGGAAGCATTCCGGGATGCGGTAAATGCGAAGAACAGATTCAAATCGTGTGTAAACCGGAACCAGTTCCGAAAGTTTATTTTGACAATGGGTGAAAATTTCCGGATTGAAGTATGTAGTGCTTAAATCCGGATAGAGCGGCATATAAAATATATTTGCTTCCACAAGATCCTGAAAAAAGTGGGTGCCGTAAGACACTTCAGGTGTATATCCACCGGACTCTCTGGCGATTTCGATAATCATTTTGGTCTTGTTTATATCTGAATACCGGGTTGGTATGCCAAGTTTGATATTGCTGCTTCCCCAGCGACCCGGCCCCAGGAGTATGAAGGTTTTATTTTCCAGTAACCGGTTGATTTTACTGATGACGCGTGCCAACAGCATTTTGTCATTATCCGGGATCTGATTATAATCCAGCGGGTCACAGTAAATGATATATTCTATGTTCTTAATAAGTCCGTTCGGAACGTCCCTTTCAGACCTGAAAAAGATCTTTTGTTCCGGTATAGTTTCAGGAATCTGGATCATCTCTTCGCTCATACGCTGGGCCAGGGGACGGCATTGAAGGAGATAGAGTTTATTATCGGCATAAGCAAATTCAAGGTCTACAGGACTGCCGTATGCTTTTTCCAGTTTTTTTAGCATTCTGCTTATGAGTTCCGGAAATTTTTTATCTTTAATAAGATTATTGAATGTAACCACCGGGATACCGTCTCTGTCGAATTGAACGGATCCAATGGGATCGGAAATATGATTATCCTTAAATGTGCTGAATATTTTTGTCAGGTCAGGCGTTTGGATTTTATCGAGAATTTCATCAAGCGTCATGGTAACGAACGTGTTTGATTTCAGATCGATAACATCAACTTTTTTCTGTGAGTAGAACTTAATATCCCGGGGTGTTGCTTCCGGGCGGAGTAACGGTTTGGTTAAACCTACCATGCGGGGATAATCACTCACTCTGTCCACAGAGCGGGTTCCCATACCGAAAACCATGCGAATAAGTCCATCTTCGTATTTCAGTTGCCTGGTCCATTGATATTCATTCCTTCCAAACGCTACACCTGCCCAAAGGGGAAGAAAATAATCACCGAACCGTTCGCCAATGACTTTTTGAATGAGAATCGCAACACTTTCGAAATAATCCAGCAAATCGTGTTCTTTTCTGTATTCAAGGGGATCAGGACCCAATCCTGAGCTGTATACTTCTCCAATGGCTGCAATCAGTGCAGAGAGACGTTGATCCAAAGATCCCTGATTTGCCAGAAAAATACTGTCATATTTCCCGGAGAATGATGTGCCGAAATTGTCTTCCAGAAGTGAACTGCTCCTGACAATCAGGGGGACTTCCCCGATTTTCTCCAGAAGTCCCTGCAGCTGCCGTTTTATGGCAGGCGGGAAATCTGCATTCTTAAAGAGCTCGCGGATCAGGGGATACTCATCATGTATCTCATCAATACTTTTATATTTCTGATTCTGATATTCCACCAAACCGTTGTATGCCAGAAAATCTTCAAAAACATCTGTTCTGAGGTAAAAGGATTCAGGCATGAAGACATTTTTCTGAAAATACTCATAATCTTCATCACCGGAATACTCGTCTGTCAGGATTTTATAAGCAAGCAGAAGTCCTGCCGCTTTTCCCCCGATTTTTCCGCTCCCGGTTTCAGATCCAAGTGTTCGTTTAATAATCGGATCAAGATCTGTTATTCGGATAAACTTTCTGGCGATCCGAATAAACTGAAGGTTATCGCTGATAAAATTCTTAAGCAGAGCAACGCGTATTCCGGTTGCCATGGACAGGGGAATCGGCTCTGATTCAGGAAGATTGCAAAACTCATGGACTTTTTCAGCCAAAAGCCAGAAAGAAACCCCCGGTAAATTTGCGATATTTTCCAGGGCAAAGGCTTTCTCTGTTTTTGCTACATAATTTATCGTATGATCAATTTCCTGAATACTAAAATACCCGGCAGCGTATTTTATAACGGTTTCCCGGATAAATTCTTTTTCATGTTTTCCCCATTGGGGAACAATCCCGGCATTGGGATTCTTGTTTCTTTTTGCGTCAGGTTCGGAAAGAGACGGAATCTTTTTCCTGCTTTCCTGATAAATCTTTTCTATGGATACAATCTTACGGTTGTGAAGCTGAATCAGAAGATTCTGGATGATTTTATCCGACAGATTTGGTGCTTTGTTTAAAGCAGCCTGAAGATATTCATATGTAGTATTCAAACGTTCTCCGTCTTTCTAAATATAATATAAAAAATTTCAAACGGAAAAAACCCGGGTAAAATAAAAAGAGGGTGTATGAACACCCTCTCAATTATCGGTAATCTTTCAGATCCACCCGCGCAATTTTGCTGCTTTTGCAACCCGGGCAATCGAAACCATATAAGCCGCTTTACGCATATCAACCTTTTTATCATACCGGCAGTACATATCGTAAACGGCCTTGTACGCTGCAGTCATTTTTTGATCAAGGCGATGATTGACTTCATCTTCCTCCCAATAGTAATTGTAGGCATTCTGGACTTGTTCAAAATATGAAACCGTTACGCCACCTGAATTGGCGAGAAAATCAGGAATCACGAATTTATTGTTTTTGAATAAAATCGCATCTGCTTCAGGTGTTGTGGGACCGTTTGCCAGTTCAACAATCAGGGGAGCTTTGATCCTTTCGGCATTTTCGGATGTTATCTGACTTTCAAGAGCAGCAGGGATCAGAATATCCACATCCATTTCAAGGACATCCATAGGATTATCAAATGCCTGCATGCCGTCTTCCGTATAACCGGCCAGGGAACCTTGCTTGCCAACATAGTCAAACATAGCTTGAGCGTCAAAGCCTTTCAAGTTGTAGTAGGCACCGCTGATGTCAGAAATACCGACAATTTTGCAGCCGACTTCCTTAAAAAGGACACCGGCCCATCCGCCTACATTTCCAAAGCCCTGAATAGCAACCGTTTTACCTTTTAATTCCTGACCCTGTAATTTTACGGCTTCTCGGGCAATAAAAAGTCCGCCTCGTGCCGTTGCGGAAGCTCTGCCTTTTGAACCGCCGATATCAATGGGTTTTCCGGTGATTACTCCGGGCATGCTTTCACCTTTAATTTTTTCATATTCATCCATCATCCAGCTCATAATCTGGGGAGTTGTGAACACATCCGGGGCCGGGACGTCTACGGTTGGACCAATATCCTTGGCAATAGCACCAATATACGCTCTGGCTAACCGTTCTTTCTCTGTTTCAGACAATTCCAGGGGATTGCATGTTACGCCGCCTTTTCCGCCGCCCAGCGGGATATCTACAACAGCTGTTTTCCAGGTCATCCAAGCCGCCAAAGCCCGAACCGTGTCAATGGTTTCATCAGGATGCCAGCGGAGCCCGCCTTTTGTCGGACCTAATGCGCGGTTGTATTGAACCCGGTATCCCCGAAAAACTTTTACACTGCCATCATCCATTTTTATGGGCAGAGTAACGTCAATTTCTTTCATGGGCCAGCGTAAAAATTCTCTGGTTGACTGGTCCAATCCCAATAACTCGCTTGCTTCGTCAAGCTGCTGCTGAGCCATCTCAAAGATGTTCTGCGTTTTGGACATTCTTTCCTCCCTTAATTATTCTTTGTTAAACCCGTTCCAATGTTTCATTTATTCCGGGTTCTCTGTGTTTCATTTATTCTAAAGCTTCATTTAGATCCTCAATAAGATCGTCAGCGTGTTCAAGTCCGATTGACAAACGGATCAGTCCCGGACTGATTCCCGCGGCCTTTAGTTCGCAGTCTTTTAAGGACGAATGCGTGATTGAAGCAGGGTGTTGGATCAGAGAGTCGCATTCGCCAATCGAAACCGCCCTTGTAAAGAGTTTAACTTTATTCATAACGGAACAACCGGCTTGTTTATCTTTCACTTCAAATGACACGACTCCGCCAAAACCGGACATCTGGCGACAGGCGATATCATGTCCCGGATGATCGGAGAGTCCGGGATAATAAACGTTGATGACTTTTGGGTGATTGTTTAGGAAATCAGCAATTTTTGCTGCATTGGCTGCATGACGATCCATACGTACGGCAAGCGTTTTCAGTCCGCGAAGCAGCAGCCAGGCATCAAATGGACTGATAATTGGACCAAACCGGCATAATACGTCATCCCTGATTTTTTGAATGAGATCCTTTCGCCCCGTAACCATTCCGGCAATAACATCTCCGTGCCCGCATATATACTTTGTTGCACTGTGAACAATCAGTTCTGCTCCCAATTCTGCAGGCTTTTGAAAACAGGGTGTGGCAAATGTATTGTCAACCATCACCGGAACAGAAAAATCACGGGCTAAATTGCATACGGCTTCAATATCCACAAGACTCAGGATCGGATTGGATGGTGTTTCAAGATAAATCAAATCGAAGGATTCCCGGGAAAGGTAATGTTCGTATGTTTCAGGTTCGTCATTTTCGACAATCGTTGTTATGATATCACGTCCGGGAAGTGATCGTGTCAGCAGGCAGTGAGTTCCGGCATACAACGTATGACTCGCAAGGATTTTTCCGCCGACCGGAACCAGGGACATGATAGCTGAGGATATGGCTGCCATACCGGATCCAAAGGCCAGGGATGCTTCCGTATTTTCAAGATGAGATAATTGACAGCACAACGCTTCAACCGTAGGATTACCCATTCTCGAATAAAAATACCCTTCCTTGTGACCCGTGAAGAGATCAGAACCATCTTCGGCTGATTCAAATGCAAAGGCTGTTGTTTGATAAATTGGAGGGACCACGGAATGATGCAGCGTGTCGTATTTACCCTTACCGTGAATACACAGTGTTTCGAAATGATTATGCTTTTTCAAAGTCTACCCTGATTATTTAATATAATTATCATGGCAATTTGTGTGCCATTATTCCCTTACGATGAAACTTAGAAAGAAATTGTTATAAAAGCCTGTGAAATCGGACAATTTTTTTTCGACTTTGATGAAATTTCTTAATAAAAATGATTCAATGACTTTTGTCAATTCTCAAAATTGATAATTGAATGGTAAGCAGCATTATTTTTTTTTAATTAGAAAGAAAAGAAAAGGTTCTGTCATTAAAAGTGTTATATTGTTTTAATGATTTTAAAATAGCAAATGTTTACATTATTCAAATAAAGAGGTAACAGCCGGAGTAGGATCATGAATAAAAATTGCGGAATAATTTGGATGCTTTTGCTTTTAAGTGTTATACTGACGGCACAAAGCATGGATGCTTTACAGGGAATACAGAGGCGAGATACATCAGACAATCTAATTCCCCTGGACCTTGATCAGATACCAGATCAAATCAATGAGAGCGAATTCGTATCAGAACCAAGGATTCAAAGCAATGTATCCCTGCAGGCAGTCATTGACAGCATGGAGTATATTTTCAATCTCGAAAAAGAGCGGTTAGAAGCAAATTTCAAAACATCGTATGAGTATCGCCTAAACCGGGCTGTTGATTCCATTCGTTTAAGCGTGGCCGATAAAATTTCTACTCTTCAGAATGAAATTAATGAACTCCGAAACCTGGGAAGTGAAGGTCCGGCTATCGTTGTTGATGAAAATATTGTTTTTCAAAGAGATTCGCTGGCAACTGAACTGGAAAAACTCCGCAAAACTATGGAAAAACTTTCCGGTGAAATCATAACCGGATACACATACGATGAGATATTACAGGAGCGGCTCCATTATCAATATCTGTTAAAACTGATGGATCAGAAAGAAGCCGGCTCTTTTTTCCTTCGAAAAACAAATGAATTATCTGACCTGAAGAAACGAGAACTCAATCTTTATCTTGATAAGTATCTGCCGGATATGAACAGCGGTGAAATTTTAATCCGTTTGGCACGTGTGTATGAAGATCAAAAGGATGGACATGCGGCTAAACTGATTTATCTTAAATATCTGTTTTATTTTCCCCATTCCACAAATATGTCTTACATCAAGGAACAAATTCTAAAATTAACGGATGCGTATCAAAGTCCCCGGGATTCACTTCTTTTGTCATACCTTCCGGATGAATATCGCGCTTCTCTTCCCGGTTCTCCCCGGTTTAAGTATATCCATGCTTTGATCGATATGGGATATCCGGAAGGACTTGCTTTTACAGATACTGAGATTCGTCAATATCTGAAAGAAACAGAGCCTGATGAATTTGGTGATTTGGCAATCCTGTGGTATTCGGATATTTTAAGAGACAGAGGCCTTTACACAACGGCTTTGTGGCAAAAAGAAAAAATTATTGCTGTCTATCCGGACAGTCCGCATATACCAAAAGCCATAATGGATGCTGCCTCAATATACAGACGTGATTTGAAAGACAGTAAAAGTGCGCTGGAAAAACTCCAGTCCCTTGTTGAGAAATACCCGGATCATGAACTGACACCGGAAGCCCTGATAATCCGCGGGGATATATTTGAAACAGACCAGAAGGACAAAATTGCTGCTCTTGCAGAGTATGAAAAAATTATATCCAATTATAAAAGTACAAATCAGGCGATTACAGCTCTAAACAACATGGGGAGAATTTATCAGACCCTCTCAAAAAATCCTGATCTTGCCTTAAAACAGTATGAAAGAATCAAGTCCGATTATCCGGGTTTCCGTTCTGATGCGGCTCAGGCAATGATAAAAATTGCAGGTATTTATGAGAACCAGGGTGAATTTTCCAAAGCTGTAAAAGAAAGTGAGGAACTTCATACCCTTTATCCGGAATTTAAAGATGTACCGGCCCAGCTCATCAAAGCAGCCGTAATGGCTGAGAAAAAAATGGGAAAAGCTGACAAAGCCATGGAATTGTATGAACTGATTATCACCCAGTATCCTGAAACATCCGAATCTGCCAATGCAAAAAAGGCACTGGCTAAACTTCAGAAAAAGACAGAATAAAAAGGAACTTCATGACTTCACCATCACGTATGCTTCTTGAAGAAACGGCTGAATTCTACAGAACATCCCGGGAAGAAATTTCGAAAGTAATCATTGGACAGGATAGTGTCATCGAAAATCTCCTGGTTGCCATGCTGTCAGGGGGACACTGCCTTCTTGTGGGTGTTCCAGGCTTGGCAAAAACCCTTTTGGTCAAATCTTTGGCTCAAATTCTTGACCTGTCATTCAACCGTATACAGTTTACGCCGGATCTGATGCCTTCCGATATTACAGGCACGGAGGTGATAGAGGAAGAACGGGATACGGGAAAACGGATTTTTCGATTTATCAAAGGCCCTGTTTTTGCAAATATTATTCTTGCTGATGAAATTAACCGCACGCCTCCCAAAACACAGTCTGCCCTTTTGGAGGCGATGCAGGAGCATCAGGTAACGTCTGCCGGCCGGACATTCACGCTGGAAGAGCCCTTTTTTGTTCTTGCCACGCAAAATCCCATTGAACAGGAAGGCACATATCCGTTGCCTGAAGCCCAACAGGATCGGTTTATGTTTCAGCTCAATCTGGATTATCCTTCTGTTGATGAAGAAAAGAAAATTGTTCATGAGACTGTACGAATCAATAATACCACATTGAATCCTGTTATTCAGAAAGAGAGAATTATTCAGATC
>DKER01000078.1 GCA_002452555.1 Fidelibacterota bacterium UBA6817
ATGGTTACCAAGGCTTTATTTGAAGCATATGAAAAGTCAACTGTTACAACACTTCTGCTTGATAAAACTTTTTCCGATTATTTTCAGGTGCTTTCCGATCACAGACCTGTCATGTGGCAATTCAATCCGTATTGAGCTCATGGGCTCATGGGCTCATGGGTTCAAAGGTTCAGACGTTGAGAGGTTGAGACGTTGAGACGTTCAGACGTTCAGACGTTCAGACGTTCAGACGTTCAGACGTTGAGATGTTCAGATGATCAAAGGTTTAAAAGTTTAAAGGTTTAGACGGTTAAAAAAGAAGAAACAAAAAAAACCCTTATCGACCATGAAACCATCTAAATNNCTGACTACCGGCTACCGGCTACCGGACTGGCTACCGGCTACCGGACTGGCTACCGGCTACCGGCTACCGGCTACTGAACAACGTTACTCCTTGCGCATCCGTAATCACCCGGCAGATTAAATCCCGCGGTTTGTAATTTTGGGCCGGAAATACAACAATTTTATTTGAACTTGTGCGTCCCATCATCTCTTTTCCGGTTTTTTTGCTTTCTTTTTCTACAAGGATTTCAACGTTTCGGCCGATCAGTTCACGATTTTTTTCCAGGGTGTGTTTATATTGAAGTCGGATCATGCGGTTTAAACGGTCTGATTTTTCATCGTCCGACAAGGTTTCTTCCAGTTTTGCTGCCTGGGTTCCGGGGCGGGATGAATATTTAAACATAAAAGCAGCATCATAACGGATTCTATCCATCATATCCAGCGTATCTTCGTAATCCTGATCTGTTTCTCCCGGAAATCCTACAATCATATCGGTTGTTATTGCCATATCAGGAACAGACTTTCTGATTCTGTCCACAATATCCAAATAATGTTCCCGTGTATATGTCCGGTTCATGGCTATCAGGACTGCGTCAGATCCGCTTTGTAACGGTAAATGAATGTGATTGCAGATAATATGTTTATAATCTTTGTGAACAGCTATTAAATCATCATTAACATCCTGAGGGTGAGGGGAGGTATACCGGATTCGCAACAGTCCGTTTATTCCGGCCATCTTTTCCAGAAGGTCGGGAAACCCCCCTGACGCAGAGCGGTAGGAATTGACATTCTGTCCAAGGAGGGTCACTTCAACGAATCCTTTGTCAACGGCTCGCCTTGCTTCTTCAAGAATGCTCTCAGGTTTTCGGCTTCTTTCTCTTCCCCTGGTATAGGGTACTATACAATATGCACAGAATTTATCACATCCCCTCATTATGGAAATCCATGCATTGATCCCTTCATGACGGGCAGGAAAGAGTCCGTCATACAATTCCAGCGATGATAATCGAGTCTCAATAAGCCGTTTTTTATCGCCGCCTGAAGATATTAGCTCCGGTAAATGACGATACGAATCAGGTCCCAGAATGAAATTGACATAAGGTTTTTTTCGCAGAATATCCTTCTTGAGATTCTGGGCCATGCATCCTACGATACCCATTTTCATGGATGGATTCGTCTGTTCCTGAATCATGCGCAATTGTCCCAGCCGGGTGTGAACCTTCTGTTCAGCCAGATCCCGCACACTGCATGTATTAAGAAGAACCAAATCCGCATTATCCGGCGAATCCACTTCCTCAAGACCTTCCTGTTGAAGGATAGCAATGATGATTTCGCTGTCGTAGACATTCATTTGACAGCCGTATGTTTCAATATAAAATGTATTCAAAAATTATTTATCCAGTATGTTTCCCATAATCGTATTAATCCGTTTGATCATGGATGTCTTATCCGTTTCCAGTCCTGCCATCAGAAAGGCATTATCCGTCATCTGGTCAGAGAGAATCTTCAAAAGATCGTCATGACCGCCTTCCTGATGCAGAGCACTCATTTTTTTTATAAGATTATGTTTTGGATTGATTTCCAGGACTTTTTTCCCCGGACTGTACATAGTCTGCCCCGCTTGTTCCAGTATTTTTTGCATATGTACAGTCATCATGTCATCCGGATTTACAAGCATAGCGGGACTGTCTACCAGTCTGTCTGATATTTTTACTTCAGAAATTCTATCCTTCAGGTGCTTTGTAATCCATTTTATAAAACTTTTCAGATCCTTTTCTTCTGGTTTGTCCTTTTCTTCATCCGTTTTATTATCATCTACAGGTTTTGAAGGAAGTTTGATATTGGCGTTATCGGCTGATACCAGATTTTTTTCTTTATATTCACGAATGGATGTCATGACGAAATCATCAATCGGATTTGTCAGATATAACACTTCAATATCTTTTTCCCGAAACGATTCCATATAAGGACTGTTATCAAGTTCATTCCGGTTCATTCCGCTCAGATAATAAATCTCTTTCTGGTCTTCTGAAGCACGGGATATGTATTCTTCCAGAGAGGTTGTTTCACCGGATTTTGTTTTACTGGATTCAAAAAGGAGGAGATCCGCAAGTTCTTCCCGATTTTCATAGTCTGTATTTGCGCCTTCTTTGATGAAAACGGAAAACTGTTTCCAGAATTCCTTATACTTTTCCGGTTGTTCTTTTTTTTGTGTTTTCAGTGTTGATAATATTTTTTTTGTGAGGTGTTTGCCGATCTTTTTCACAAGCTGGTTATCCTGAAGGGTTTCACGGGATATGTTGAGAGGAAGGTCTTCAGAATCTACCACTCCTTTCACAAATCGCAGGTATTCCGGCAACAGATCTTTTACTTTGGATTCAATCAGAATCTTATTGCAGTATAAATGAACACCCGGTTCTGTGCGGCTTAGTCCGAAAACTTCATAGTTATCTTTTGGAATATACAGCAACGCGTTCAACTGAATTGGGGCATCAGACGACGTATGAAGCCGGAAATGAGGTTCTGATTCCATATTGGCAATAAATTTGTAAAATTCATTGTATTCTTCATCCGTAATCTCATTTGGGCGACGGGTCCATATTGCCTGAATCGTGTTTATCTTTTTCCCGGACAAAAGAATAGGGGAGGTTACAAAATTTGAATATTCTTGAATAATCTCTTTGAGCTTATCTTCATCCAGGTATTCTTTTTTATCCTCTTTCAGATGTACGACAATTCGCGTGCCGCGTTGGATACCCTCTTCAGGTGAAATCGTATATCCGCTGGCTCCGTCTGATTCCCATACAAAACCCTTGGCATCCTGTTTATAGGAACGGGTAATAACCTTTACATGATCTGAAACCATGAAAACTGAATAAAATCCGAGTCCGAATTGTCCGATTATTTGCGAAGATTGTCCGGGATTTTTCTGCAATTGCTTTAAAAATTCTGCGGTTCCCGAATGAGCAATAGTCCCAAGGTTTTCAATGAGTTCCTCTTTTGTCATACCAATGCCCGTATCTTCAATAATCAGATTACCGGATTCTTTTTCAATGGTAATGCGAATTTCCAGATCCAGATCCTTGTCCTTGATATCACCGTTGGTAAGACTGATATAACGGAATTTCTCCAGGGCATCAGATGCATTTGAAATAAGTTCACGAACAAAAACATCCGTATTGGAATAAATGGAATGAATGACAATGTCCAGTATCTTCTTGATTTCTGTCTGATATTCGTATGTTTTCAATTGTTCTGCCATATGGATACCTCCCTTTTTTATCCAATTTTAAATTTAACAAAATCTGTTAGAGACTGATATGAAAAATTGAAGACAGATTTAGTAGCCGGTAGCCGGTAGTCAGCCGGCAGTAGTCAGTCGGCAGTGGGCAGTCCAGTAGCCGGCAGCCAGTAGCCGGTAGCCGGTAGCCAGCAGTTGACAGTGGTCAGTAAACAGGCAATCAACTTTTCGACTTTCGACTTTCGACTTTCGACTTTCGACTGCGAGCGAAGCGAGCCTCAACCTCTCAACCTCTCAACGTCTGAACCTCTCAACGTCTGAACGTCTGAACGTCTGAACCTCTCAACGCATAACTATTACGCTTTCCACAATCCGTGAATATTACACCATTCCAGAACTTCAACTACCTGGGACAGATCCACCGGGAACCATGCTTGAGGCTTGTCACCGGGTTTGAGATATTTCCGAAGCAACATATCACCGGTGCGGACTTCAATGTAATAAATGTAGTGTTCTTCAGTCATGGGATGTTCATCATTCTGGCCAATTTTTACCAATACGCCATTGTCTTTTTCTACAACATAGGGTATGTGTTTCTCATGTCTGGAATCTTCGGTTTTCGGATCAAGCTTTTTCATGGGGAATCCATCGCATTCCGGCAAAACATCATTCCCATGCATAACTTCGACAAGCGTTTTGCTGATCGGTGAATAAAGCACATCTCCTTTTTCAGGCATCATGATAACTCCTTTATATCTTAAACAGAATTAATCGACAACCATCATTGTTAACAGGCTTTGATCCTTATTCAGCAGCCGGATTGAAAACCCTTTGAGCCAATTGTTCGTCAAGCATATAAATACCATGACCATTGGAACCGATACGGCGTACTTTTTTCAGCAGATCGTCCATCGTTGCTTCTTCTTCAACCTGTTCTTCAACAAACCAGTTCAGGAAATTCCGGCTCGCATGATCGTTCTCTTCTATAGCAATGTCTACAAGAGAATTAATTGATTTAGTCACAAATTGTTCATGCTCGTAAGCCTTGCTGAAAATATCTTCAATTGATTTGAAATCCTGTGGCGGTCTGTTTATTGTATCCAATTTCACGTTTCCGCCTCTCTCAATCAGGTATTGATAAAATTTCATGGCATGGAAACGTTCTTCCTGAACCTGAATTTTAAAAAAGTTGGCAAAACCGGGAAGTCCTTCAACATCAAAGTAAGCAGCCATTCCAAGATAATAATATTCTGAATACAACTCTTTGTTGATTTGTTCGTTAATGGCTTTTTCAAGTTTAGCTGATATCATCGTTTGTCTCCTTTCTTGTTACATTTTTTCTTATGATAAATCAGCAAAAACTTGGTTACAATGAAATTATATCTTTTCAGTAACGTAAATACCGGTCTGCTATCACAGATTATTAACGTATGAGGTTACTATGAGATTAATTTCCTGGAATATCAATGGTTTGAGAGCAATCTGGAAGAAAGATTTTATCAATATCCTTCAAAATTTAAAGGGTGATATTGTTTGTTTGCAGGAGACAAAATTACAGGAAGATCAGCTTGAGCCTTTCATGATACAACCTCAGGGTTATCCCTATGTTAACTATCACTTTGCTGCCAGAAAAGGGTACAGCGGCGTAGCAACCTATTCACGCATCAAACCCAGAAACGTTGAAGTAGGATTGGGTGACAGTTGGAATGATAATGAAGGGCGGGTGATTCTCTCCCGTTATGATGATTTTATTCTGTTCAATATTTATTTTCCCAATGGCCAGATGAATGAAGAAAGACTTCAATATAAGCTTGATTTTTATGAACAATCCCTGAAATATTTTGATCAATGCAAAGAAAAAGGTGAATCGCTGATTATCTGCGGGGATTATAATACGGCTCATCATCCTATCGATCTGGCACGACCTAAAGAAAATGAACAAACATCGGGATTTTTACCGATAGAAAGAGCATGGATGGATAAGATGGAAGCTCATGGTTATCTTGATACGTTTCGAATTTTTCATCCAGATGAACCGGATTGGTACTCCTGGTGGTCTTACCGTACCAATGCACGCCCCGGAAATATTGGATGGCGTATTGACTATTTCTACATTTCACCAGATTTACAACCCTATTTAAATGATGCATTTATACTGGACGATATTATGGGTTCGGATCATTGTCCTGTGGGAATTGATATTGAAGTAGCCGGTAGCAAGTCCAGTAGCCGGTAGCAAGTCCAGTAGCCGGTAGCCGGTAGCCGGTAGCCGGTAGCCGGTAGAGGTCAGTGGACAGTCGGCAGTTGTGCCATTCAATCACTTCGCTG
>DKER01000024.1:0-283 GCA_002452555.1 Fidelibacterota bacterium UBA6817
CTGCTGAAATCCATCATCGTCGGTCAAATCGGTTACCCGGATACGATTATTCCCAACCGGGTGCCTATTATGTCACCCTGTGTGCATATAACAGGGAATGTATGTTCGGTGAAATCATCAACGGTGAAATGATATTGAACGAAAACGGGAAAATTGTTGAAAAATGTTGGTTGGAATTGCCCAACAATAATCAAAATATACAATTGGATTATTATATTATTATGCCAAACCATTTTCACGGAATTATCATGATTAATTCCGTATGTTGCGGTATTGATGGCGG
>DKER01000024.1:382-673 GCA_002452555.1 Fidelibacterota bacterium UBA6817
ACCGCCATTCCCGTGTCAATATCGCCGAATTCCGCCATCCCCGCCCATAAAGATCATGGATTATCTGAATTTGTCCGTGCATTGAAAACATTTTCATCCAAACAAATAAACCAAATCCGCAACACATCAGGAATGCCTGTTTGGCAGCGAAATTATTGGGACCATATCATCCGTGATAAAAAATCATTGAAAAATATCAGGAAGTATATCATCAATAACCCTGCAAAATGGGAAGAGGATGAAAAGAACCCACGGAGATAATAGGAAATGGGAAGTATAGAAAATCAGAAC
>DKER01000024.1:779-3061 GCA_002452555.1 Fidelibacterota bacterium UBA6817
TGAAGAATGAAGAATGAAGAATGAAGAATTCTTATAACTAAATTCCTTCCAAAAGCACATTTTTATTTCCCATAATAATTGAGGGATTTTTTGACGGATCCAAAAGGCTCAACAGTTTCACCATATCCTTCTCATGAATGGCTATACATCCGGCGGTTGCTCCTTCACGTCTGCCGTGAAGATGAAGAAAAATGGCTGATCCACGGTCTTTGATGACCGGTTTGGTATTATATTCAATAACCAGACAATATTTATAAGCATTGCTTTGCAAAAGTAATCGTTCATAGGATTCTGCGTCGGTTTCACCGCGGACATGTCGGTTGTAATCGTTGGATTTGGGGTCATCGATCCATTTGTCTTCTTCCGTGCTTTGTAAATAGGGCATTCGGGTGTTTACGGTTTCCAAATATGTAAACAAGAGTCCAAACTGATACAAACCGGACGGTGATTTTCCGTCTCCTTCACGTTTTTTACCCGGATTGGCAAACCCGTTCCTGCCGATAAACCCGGAAATCGGATCAGAAATGATCTGCCATCTTTCAGATCGTTTTTCCAGGAAAACCAATCGAATTGAAGGATCATCAGGTGTTTCGTTAAAAGCAATAAGCAGTTGATGAACATTCTTAAAATTCTGCTCGTTTCTGCGAATAATCTGTAAGGCAATTTCACTGTCAGAAATAAACCGCTGAGCTGCCAAACCGTGATAAAACATTGTAATTAACAATAATACGGTAAAGCTATGTGAGATTATTTTTTCTTTCATATTTATACCGGTTTTGAATTCTGAATTCTGAGTTCTGAATTCTGAATTCTGAGTTCAAAATTCAGTATTCAGAATTTATTTTATAATGATCATTTTCTTGGTATCCGAGTAATTGCCTGCTGTAAGTTTATACAAATATAAACCTGTACTGACTTTATTGCCCGAATTATTTGTTCCGTTCCATTCAAGAGAGTAGGAGCCGGCTGCCTGATTTTCCTGATTCCATTCCCGGATTTGTTTTCCGTTTAAGTCAAAAATACTCAGGGATACGTCAGAATTTTCGGGAATTGTGTACGCAATTTGTGTAACCGGGTTAAACGGGTTAGGATAATTCTGCTCCAGCTTGAAGGATCCCGGAATTCCAATATCTTTATCCGTTTCCGTGCTAATGAAATCAATGATAAAGTCATCGAAATAAATTACCCCCGAACCTTTATTTTCATCTTTTGTTTCAGCGATATAAAAACGAGTCCACTTGATGGGATAGGTTAAAACGGCTGTCGGATTGGCCCAACTGGGAATGGCATCGCTTAATTCAACCTCAACCAGCTTCCATTCATTCTCCCAGTCAATGCCGGGTGTTGCTTCCGTGAAGTTGATAAGAAATTTCTGGCCTGTGCTGTTTTCGAATTCACCTCTCAGCCAGTGACCGTTTCCGTCACCGTAAACATGGATTCCCACTTTATCCGGATGACCGGAAACCGGGATATTGCAATTCATATATAATGCACTGGTACCGCCGGTTGTTAATTTATAGCTTAGTTTACCCGAAGATGGGGGAGAAATGGAGATTGAATCATCGGTTGTCAAAGAACATGCATTCATATCCACATTAACTCCGGTGAGGGTAAAAATATCAATACTGGAAAAATCATTGACCAAAACAGATGTGGAAATTCCTATCGTCACGGGTACTGACCCGCTTATTGAATCGTACCGGGCAATAATCAACCCTTCTCCCGATTCTGTTGCCGTAAAAAAACCGCTTTCCGATATTGTTCCTACACCGCCTTCCACGCTCCATTCATAATCGGACAGGGCAAAGGAAATAAGATTACCGAAGTTATCCCGTGCTTCCACATCCATCTGCTGGAATGTTCCCACATTCAGGATAACCGGATCCGGTGTGAGTGTGAGTGTTGTCAGGATACTTTTCTTTACCATGGCAGAATCGACAACATCACCCACACTGGCGTAAATATAGCCGCTTACAGACTCCTGGGAAGCGGTGAAAAGACCATTCTCGGTTATCGTCCCGAGGACCGAATCACAACTCCAAACAACCGTTTCACCGGAAAGACTTACTGCATTAAAATGTTCATCAAGGCCCTGAACGCTGAACTGGACGGCTGAACCGGGAATGGCATATACGAGCGGGGGGGTTATACGCAGTCGGTTCAGATCTCCGTCCGGAGCTGTACTGATGACAAGAAAAGAATTTGAAACGGTCCGTTCACCGCCGGGATCAGAGGGACTGTTTTTCACCTGACCGCGAACGACCATGGTTGTAGAACCGCCG
>DKER01000029.1 GCA_002452555.1 Fidelibacterota bacterium UBA6817
TGCAGATAAAGCTAAAGCAATATTTACAAGTAGTATTAAAACAGCAGCAGAATTAAGAGATTCACTTATTTCAATCATTCCTCAAGATGAAGTTTTTAGAGAAAAATTTAAAATTGCAACTGTCAGTCAGACAAAAAATGCAAGATATTATCTTTCTTCTATTGAAAACCACAAAAGAGGAAAGCAGCATCCGGAATTATTAGTAAATCTTAATCCAGATTCTGTTAATTTAGAACATATTCTTCCTCAAAATCCTGAAGGTAATTATCCAACTTTCACAGATGAACAACATTCTGCATACTATAAAAGAATTGGAAACCTTACATTAATGAAAACAAAGGAGAACAATGACTTTAAAAGTTCTAAATTTTCTGTTAAAAAAACGAAATATGCTGAATCTGAATTATGGATAACAAATTCTATATCAACTTTATCAGAATGGAATATTAATGAAATTAATAATAGACAAGTTGAATTAGCAGAATTAGCAATAAAAACATGGAGCTTAAACTTTAATTAAAATGATTGAAAAATATATTAATAAAATCCACAATGGAGACTGCCTTGAATTATTCAAGAATATTCCTGATAATTCTGTTGATGTTACTTTTGCTGACCCCCCATTTAATCTAAAGAAGAATTATTCAAGTTATAAAGATAGCCTTGAATTTCAAGAGTATCTGGATTGGTGCGAAATGTGGATTTCAGAAATGGTTAGAGTAACCAAGTCGACTGGTTCGATTTTTCTTCATAATATACCCAAGTGGTTAACTTATTACGCAACTTATTTAAATAAATTTGCAAATTTCAAACATTGGATTTCATGGGATGCAGCAACTGCACCAATGGGAAAATCATTGCAACCTGCCCATTACGGAATACTATTTTACACAAAAGAAGCAAATGGTACAAAAATCTATGAATTAAGATATCCACATAAACGTGATAGGAAACAAGGTTATTTATGGAAAGATTATGGTGGAAAAAAAGATCAGTTACATCCATTTGGACCATTGGTTTCTGATGTTTGGACAGATATTCACAGAATAAAACATAACACAAAAAGAGATCCGCATCCTTGCCAGTTGCCTATTCATTTAATGGATAGATTAATTCTTATGACTACCGATGAAAATGATATTATACTTGACCCATTCTCTGGGACTGGAACGACAGCTATTTCAGCGAAACGACTTGGTAGAAAATATATAGGATTTGAATTAGATAAAAAATATGTAGAAATATCTCGACAAAAACTTGAAAGAACGCTACCTAACTTTAAATTAGGTGAAAGTTGGGTAAGCTTTTATTTGAATGATATTGTTACAATTAGAAATAATGACTGGAATAATCTTGCAAAATACTTTTCTATACCGAATCCATTAAGGAATATTGATTTTGAACGAGTAAAATTAATTGACAAAAAATTAATTCCCAAAGAACCCGATATTGAAAAAGATGTCTTGGGAAACGAAAGCGAAATAACAGAAAAGCCATCAAAATATAAATGGGAAGAAAATTATCGAGATTGATAGCCCAACGCTAAGACAGGAACATTTGCAGGTCTTACGGGCTAACTTAAAACCAAAACCTGCAAAAGAGCATGCCTTTTCAAACGCACAGACAGAAATATATGCAGCAAAAAAATAAAGACAAGAACGGCCAGCTTGTAACAAAGTGTATATGCCATAAGGGTTTCAGTGGGTATTCAAGCGTTGTAGCCCGCTCAAACTTTCGTGTCGGTGGACAGGATACTGCCCCGCAATCACTTAAGGTACATACACTCGACCGTTATGCGATGTCTCCAAAATGAATTTGCTTTAGTAAAAAAGATTTGTTATTATTTTTTTCGTATTAATTATTGCTAACTGTTTTGAGCTTCATCTGAAACAATAGCATTCCATCCAATTGGAATTAATGATAGAATGAAAAACATATTATATGGGAAGAAGACATGAACATTCAACCATACTTCCCAAACATATTACAATCACGTTTAGTGAAAGAATGTGAAGTGGATGATTATCTAATAAAACTATTAACAGATGTAATTTGTGGTGGAATTATTCAATGTCCACATGTTCTAATTGCGTATAAAAAAGGAAGCACAGAACCATGTTATGCTATTGCTTCTGAAGCAAGCACACTTGTTAGTTACTTCACATACTACATTGGTGCTTACCCAGGGTATGGTCATATGAATTATGGGTCTGCTATTGAATTTGGTGAACTTGATGTTTTTGAAAAATTAGCTGTTGAATTAATGGAAAAGGCACTAAATGTTAAAATAATCTGGAAATGAAAATAAAGTAGCTGGATTAATGAACATCAATAAATTAAATTCCATAAATTGAATGTGATAAGATACTTAGGATGCATATATGAAACCTATTGATGAAGTATTAAAACTTATAGAGAATAAACGTTTTGAAGAAGCAGAATCCGTTTTGAAGAGTTGTTGGTGTTGAATCCTGAAGCCCCCGATATTTTGTACAATCTTGGTATGCTTTATGCTGAACTGGATAAACCAGAAAAAAGTGTTAAAACTATACTGAAATGTATCAATGTAGATCCCGTTAATTCTAATGCTTATGTTGCTCTTGGTTTTGCATATTATAAACAGTCTGAACGTCTAATCTAAACTTCTGAACTTCTGAACCTCTGAACTCATGAACCAAGTTCCATAATTCTTCATTCAATTCAGACTTCAGACTTCAGAATTCAGTATTCAAACATAGATATACAGGATATTCAGGATAAGGCATTAATATGCTTTCTAATCCCGCCCTAATTCAATTCAGACTTTTGACTTTAGACTTTTGACTTTAGACTTTTGACTTTAGACTTCAGACTTCAGACTTCAGAATTCAATATTCATTGGTCAGTTGACAGCCAAGGTATGCAGCGTGTTACATCTAAACGTCTGAACGTCTCAACCTCTCAACCTCTGAACGTCTCAACCCAAAATCTATTTGCCTCTTTCCGAAAAAAATGTTAGACTCACCTAAACATATTGGTTTAAGCATGTCTGCATCGTTAAAACTGTCAAAAGCGGCGAAGGCTGTTCACTGCCTTGCCAGAGTCCACCCAAACGCATTGTCAAGCGAGGCGATATCCGCCATGACAGGTGTTAATGCGTCCCAGCTTCGACAAATATTGTCCCTGCTGACGAAAGCCGGGTTTATCCGGAGTATTCAAGGCGCAGGGGGTGGTTTTATCCTAAATAGCCCTCCGGAAGAGATTAATCTGCAACAACTGTATTGTGCCATTGAAACCCGAAAAGCATTTCATCTATCTGTTGGTGAAAACAATGGTCAGCCTGAACTCAGCAAGAAGATCAATGACTATTTTTTGAACCTTTTTGAGAATATTCAAAGAGATATCGAAATAAAAATGGAAACAATTACATTGGCTGATCTTATTGGAGATGTGGAGAAAACAAAATGAGAGGAGAAGATATATGGATTTTTTGAATCAATTAGGGATTAAAGCCGAGAATTTCGGCTGTTCAACCGGTCAGGAATGGTTGAAACGCACCGATGAAGGAATGTTGGATGTGGTGTCTCCGGCAGATGGCAAACATATAGCCGGTGTTTATCAGTGCTCGGAAGAAGATTATGAAAAGACGATTGAAAAGGCTAAAAATGCGTTTAAAATCTGGAGAAAGACTCCGGCACCCCAAAGAGGGGAGATCGTGCGACAGATCGGATTGAAACTCCGTGAGTATAAAGATCCCCTTGGACGACTGGTTTCCTATGAAATGGGGAAATCCCTGCAGGAAGGATGGGGAGAAGTCCAGGAGATGATTGATATTTGTGATTTTGCCGTGGGGCAATCCCGCATGCTTTATGGATTTACAATGGTGTCAGAGCGTCCCATGCACCGCATGTATGACCAGTATCACCCGTTGGGAATAGTCGGTATTGTGACGGCATTTAATTTCCCGGTGGCCGTTTGGGCATGGAATGCTATGATTGCAGCTGTATGTGGCGATGTGAATGTCTGGAAACCATCCTCTAAAGTTCCCCTGACTGCCGTAGCTGTTCAAAATATTGTAGCTGAGGTCCTGAAAGAAAATAACCTTCCTGAAGGGATTTTTAATCTGATTATCGGCCGCGGCCGTACGGTGGGTGAACGGATGCTTAATGACAAACGGGTTGCATTGATTTCCATTACCGGTTCTACAGCCGTTGGCCGACATGCAAATGAGGTTCTGGCAAAACGTTTCGGAAAAATTATATGCGAACTGGGCGGAAATAATGCCATAATAATTACACCTGATGCTGATTTGAAAATGGCAGTTCCGGCTATCGTTTTCGGTGCCGTAGGAACGGCAGGACAGCGGTGTACATCAACCCGCCGTTTGATCATTCATGAATCTGTCTATGACAAGGTAAAGGAATCCTTGGTAAAAGCTTATCAATCTCTGAAAATCGGAACCCCCATGGACATTAAAAACCATGTAGGTCCCCTGATTGACAAGGGTGCCGTAAAAATGTTCTCTGATGCAATTGAAGAGGTTAAAAAATCTGGCGGAAATCTTGTATACGGCGGGGATGTCCTGAATGGTCCCGGTTTTGAGTCCGGTTGCTATGTTAAGCCGGCTATTATGGAGGTAGAAAACAGCTATCCAATCGTACAGGAAGAGACGTTTGCTCCCGTTTTATACCTGATCAAATATTCAGGGGATGTTCAAAATGCCATCGATATTCAGAATGATGTGGTTCAGGGACTCTCGTCCTCCATTTTTACTACAAATATGCGTGAAGCAGAAACGTTTCTCAGTGCCTGGGGTTCGGATTGCGGAATAGCCAATGTAAATATTGGAACTTCAGGAGCAGAAATCGGCGGTGCTTTTGGCGGCGAAAAAGAAACCGGAGGCGGTCGTGAATCAGGGTCTGATGCCTGGAAATTGTATATGCGGCGTCAAACGAATACAATCAATTTCGGTAAAGAACTTCCCCTTGCTCAGGGAATCAAATTTGATATTTAATAATTGTTTAACGGAGAAAGAGAGGACTGAATGGTAAACGCAAAAGATGTTCGCAAAGTATTGGCCCGTCATATGCTGGCAGACGGTATGGAACCGATCATCGACCTGGATAAATCACAGGGATCATGGATGGTAGACAAACGGAACGGAGACAAGTATCTGGATTTCTTTTCCATGTTTGCTTCCCTGTCTGTTGGATACAACCACCCCAAACTGCTAGCTATGAAAGATCATTTTGGGCGGCTTGCAGTCCAGAAACCAACCAATTCCGATGTTTATTCAGAAGAAATGGCTGAATTTCTTGATACGTTCAGCCGTATTGGAATCCCAAAAGAACTTCCCCATGCCTTTTTTATTGAAGGCGGTGGACTGGCGGTTGAAAATGCTCTGAAAACGGCCTTTGACTGGAAGGTTCGTAAGAA
>DKER01000226.1 GCA_002452555.1 Fidelibacterota bacterium UBA6817
AGGCTGAGAGGCTCATGGGTTCATGAGCTCAAGAGTTCAAAGGTTCAGACGTTCAGACGTTCAGACGTTCAGACGTTGAAAAGTTGAGAGGTTGAGACGTTGAAAAGTTGAAAAGTTGAGAGGTTGAAAGGTTTAGACGTTGAAAGGTTGAGACGTTTTGAGGGTGAGGGGGTTAGGGGTTTGTCAGTTTTTTTCTGACGGCATTGGATTTTTCGAAGATTTCACGGTGAAGGGATCCGCCGTGAGAATCCATGGTGACAACGGCCGTAAAGTTTTTGACATCAATTATCCAAAGTGCTTCGGGGACGCCAAATTCTTCCAATTTGATAACATTGTGGACTTTTATCACCGATTCGGCAATCAGTGCAGCCAGGCCGCCGATGGCATGAAGATAAACCGCTCCGTAATCCTGCAGTGCTTTCAGTGTAGCAGGTCCCATTCCTCCTTTACCGATAACACCCCGGACACCATACTCTTTGATAACAGCAGCTTCATACGGTTCTTCCCGGATAGATGTTGTCGGACCGGCAGCAATAAATTCCCAAGAATTGCCCTTTTGTTTTACAACAGGACCGCAATGATAAATCATGGAATCTTTCATATAAGGCCGGACGTCTTCAGGATGTTCTTTAACAAGCCATGCATGAGCGGCGTCCCGGCCTGTTATCAACCGGCCTGAAATCAGCACCTCGTCTCCAACGTTCAGATCCCGTATGCTTTTTTCATCGATCGGGAGTTTTAACTCAATCATAGATCACCTCCGAACAGGAAAATGTCATTGATTTTCGTCTGTCCGCCCAACACATGTACGAAACGGAAACAAAAAAGGAAGCGGGGAGACGGTGGGCTTTACCGAGCTTGACGGCAAGAGCCGTTGTTTTTCCGCCAAATCCCATGGGACCTATCCCCAATGTATTCAGATCAGCAAGCAAACGGGATTCAAGCCGGGCCAGCTCCGGATCAGAATTCACATCATCCAGCTTCCTTAAGAGTTGCTTTTTAGCTGTTATCGTACCGGTAGACCGGTCCCCTCCCACACCAACGCCAAGAATTCCGGGGGCACATCCTTTTCCCTGTGCCATGACAACGGCATCTAAAACACAGCGATATACCCCTTCAAGGTCTCTGCCTGCATTTAAGCTTGTATCCGGGAGTGTATATTGCACGGAAACATTTTCACATCCGCCGCCTTTCAGGATAAGTCGTACACGGATTGCTGGTTCATCCCATTCTTCAAAGTGAATGTCCGGCGACATGAATCCCGTATTATCACCCGAATTTTTTCCCGTTACCGGATCCACGGCATTAGGTCTCAGATAACCTTTTTCTGTTGCCTCCCGGGTTGCCGAATACACAATTTCACTCACCCGGCGCATTGAGAAGCCTTCCGGTATGGTAATATAATAGATGTTCGTTCCAGTATCCTGACAAATGGGCGTGCTTTTCTCACGTGCCCGGTCAATATTCTTCAGAATGGCTGTTAAAACACCCCTGGCTCCACTGTTTTCCTCTTCCGAATCACGGGCTTCCGCAATAGCAGTTACCACATCCGGGCTTAAATCGGTGGACGTTCGGCGAATCAGTTCCAAAACCGCTGACCGAAATTTATCCTGATTTAGAATTAAACTCATGAACACCTCAGGGTTCAAATTGTGCCAACAGGTCCATAATATCCGGTTTGCCGAGTTTCTGTGAGACTTCTTTCATCTTTTTCATAATCTCCGTATAAATGGGTCTGTCCTGACGGTAAATTACTCCTAAACGGATAAAATCATTGTCATTGGCAATATCGAATGCTTTGACTTCATCGGTAGGTTGATATGTTTCCGGGAGATATTCAATTTTTTCACGAATAAGCTTAAATTGCTCTACGCCTCGAAACGTGGGGCAGGGACTCAGCACTTCGACAAATGAAAATCCCTTGTGCTGAATTGCCTGGGAAATGATTTCAGTGGCATTTTTAGGATCACCGGAAAAGGTTCTGGCCACAAACGAAGCTTTATAAGCGATCATCATTCGTATAGGATTAATGGGTTCTTCCATATTTCCATAGAATGTTGTTTTTGTTTGTTCTCCAATGGGAGTCGTTGGCGAGGCCTGTCCTTTTGTCAACCCGTAAATACTGTTATTCATTACAATATAAGTCATGTCAATATTTTTTCTTGCAGCATGAGGAATATGGCCTGCACCGATTGAGAACCCGTCACCGTCGCCTCCAACCGCAACGACTTTTATGTCCGGATTGCTCAGTTTAACGCCGGTTGCCAATGGTATTGCTCTTCCATGGACACCATTAAACCCGTATGTTTTTATATAACCGGGAAGGCGGGATGAGCAACCGATTCCGGACAGGATTGCCAGTTTATGAGGCGGGATCTGCAGTTTAACCAATGCCTGCATGAGGGCGCTTAATACGCCAAAATCACCGCAACCAGGGCACCATATAGGTTTGAGATCGCTTTTATAGTCTTTAAGTGTATAGGTAATGTTTTCCATAATCAGACATCCTTTTTTTCATATTCTTCAACGATTTTATCATAAATCTGACCAACCGTAAAGGGCGCACCGCCAGTTTGTCTGTAAGAGATTGTCTCCACGCCAAAATCACCAAAGCGGATAAATCCTCTGAGGTATCTGCGAAAGGCGCCTGCATAAGCCATTTCAACAAAAATCACTTTCTTTTTATGTCTAAGGAATTGATGAAAAGGATGGATAAGGAAAGGAAAAAGAATCTGGGGAATAATTGCCTGCACTTTCATCCCGTTGTCATTTGCCCTGGCCACGGCTTCTTTTACAGCCCCTTTTGTAGAGCCCCAGGCAATCAGTCCCAACTCTGCATCATCCGGACCATAAAATCGTTCAAATGAAAATTCACGTTTAATATCATGAAATTTCATCCAGCGCTTTTTTGTCATCTTTTCGTGGACGGACACATCGGCTGAAGGAAATCCGTATTCATTATGTTCAATGCCGGCTGCCTGATACATACCATTTTCAACCCCCGGCCAGGTAACGGGTGAGATTCCGTTGGATGTGTACCGGTATCTTTTATAATCTTCCAATTCGTCTTGTGTCGGTTCAAGTCGCCGGTTGATTTTCTTAAACCCATACCGCATATCCCGAATCCTGTTAGGATTGATGGATTCTTTCCTGTGCCCGATAAACGCGTCAGAAAGAATAATAACCGGAAGCTGATATTTTTCAGCAATATAGAAAGCAAGAACTGTGCAGTCAAAGCAATCTTCAACGTCTGACGGAGCCAGAACGACGCGCGGCGAATCACCGTGGCTGCCCCAAATGGCCTGCATCAAATCCGATTGTTCTGTTTTGGTTGGAATTCCTGTTGAAGGTCCGCCTCTTTGAACATTTACAACAACAATTGGGAGTTCAGTAATACTGGCGAGGCCGATTCCTTCTGCCATGAGAGATAATCCGGGACCGGATGTGGCCGTCATGGCTTTTTTGCCGGCAAAGCTTGCTCCGACAATGGCGTTTATGGATGCCAGTTCATCTTCCATTTGCATTACGATGCCATCGTATTTCGGGAGATAAACTGAAAGCCAGTGCATGATCTCCGTTGAAGGTGTTATTGGGTAGCCGGCATAAAATTCCACCCCTGCATACAGGGCGCCATAAGCCGTTGCTTCGTTTCCTTCCATAACCAGACGGGGTTCGCCCGGCGTGTATTCAAAAAGAATGGAATCGGTTTTCTTCAGTGATTCCCTGACATAATCCTGGCCGGCCGTAAGTGCATTCAGATTTTTATCAATTAATTCCTGCTTTTTGCCGGCAAACTTTTTCTCGATAGACTTTTTTAGAGACGATTTGGGAAGACCGAAGAGTTCAGCAATAGCCCCGAGAACGACAATATTTTTAGCAAGGCTTGTTCCTGCAGCTTCTTCAGCAATAGATGTGAAAGGAATTTTGTACCAGTGTTTCCGTTGTTCTTCAGGAATTGGAATATTTTCTTCCGGAAATTTGTCGGCAGAATCGCTGACAATCACCAAATGATCTTCCAGAAGCATTTCAGACTTAAATTTCATATAGTCTTTCCAGCTCAGAACAACTAAAACATCCAGCTTGTCACCTTGTGTTGCTACCGGCTCACTGCTCATACGAACACGGACAGAACTTTCACCGCCCCGAATCTGGGCACCAAAACTTTTCAGCATAAAAACAAAAAGTCCGTCACTGGAAGCAGCGTTAACCAGAATTTCTCCAGCACTGATCACACCATCTCCACCGGAACCGGCAATTCCTATTACGATGTTATTACAGGCCATAATCTTCGTATTACCCTCCTTAAAAGTTTAACCATTTTCTGGTTCTGTCCTTTTCAAGTTTATCATTTCATATTCATAAAGCAAAACGCTCACTTAAAGCTCATAAATATCTTTATATTTATTTTTCAGATAGTGGAGAAACGGTTTTGGTGACAACATTTCTCCACTTACGTCTTTAACGAGATCCAGCGGATCAAGTTGCCGGCCTCGTGAATGGATATGATTTCTCAACCAGTTCAAAAGAACTGAAAATTCACCGGCTCGTATTGTGTCCCAGAACCCCGGATGGTCTTTTACCGTTTTATTCAGGAACTGGGCGGCATAGAGATTTCCCAGCGCGTAGGAGGGGAAATATCCGATTGCTCCCATAGACCAGTGAACATCCTGCATAACGCCCATTTTATAATCTTCCGGAACCACGCCAAGATATTCTTTCATTTTTTCATTCCACAGGTCGGGGAGTTCAGACACGTTCAGACCATCATTAATGAGCATTTTTTCAATTTCAAAACGAAGCATAATATGCAATGAATAGGTTACTTCATCTGCTTCAACACGGATCAGAGACGGTTCCACCACATTAATCATGCGGTAAAAATTGATAACATCCGTTTCTTTCAGAATGGGAAAGAGTTCCTTAAGCCTCGGGTAAAAATATTGCCAGAAGGGAAGGCTTCGGCCAATCATATTTTCCCACATTCTGGATTGACTTTCATGAATCCCATAACTGGCGGCTTCACCAAAGGGTGTACTGAAAAATTCCGCAGGAAGCCCTTGTTCATAGAGGGCATGTCCTGCTTCGTGAACCGTGGAGAAAAAGGCGGACTTCATATCATTTTCAAAAACGCGGGTTGTTATCCGAACATCTGTTGGGTGGAAACCGGTTGTAAAGGGATGTGCGGACCGATCCTGACGACCAAAATTTAAATTGTAGCCCATTTTCTCCACAACTTCCAGGCCGAACATCCATTGTTTCTCTGTATCAAATGACTCTTTCAACAGACGGTCATCCGGTTTATTGGGAGATTTTCGAACTGCTTCTATCAGTTCTATCAGTCCGTCCTTCAATTCCGAAAAGAGATTCCCAACGGTTTCTGCTGTCATACCCGGTTCATATTGGCCCATCAGGGCATCATACGGCGTGAGGGTCCATCCGTAATAGTCAGCCTGTTTTTTACACAGATCTACGATTTTTTCAAGATATGGACGAAAAGCATTAAAATCATTTTTCATCCGGGCTTTGGCCCATACCTGCTGGGATTGTGACGTCAGGCGGGAAAATTCTTCCACAAACGCAGCAGGAAGAACGGATGCATAATGATAATCCTTCCAAACGAGAGCAAGAAATCGCTTTGTATCCGGATCTGTTTTATCATCAATAATATTGCCGGATTCCAGGTCAACCAGTTTAGCCAGTGCATGCTGGAACCGGCTGCCTGTATGAATTTCATGGGCTAAAGCACTGAGCCACGCCAACTGTTCACTTCGAAATTCTCCTGCTCCGTCAGGCATATAGGTTTCCTGGTCCCACTGAACAATAGCTGAAACAGACTGAGCTTTCGCATATTCCATTAAAAGGTCTTTCAATTCTTTTAGATTAGTCATGGTTCTCTCTCCTTTTTAAAAAAAAAGCACACCGTTTAATCTGGTGTGCTTCAGGAAAACTTTCAGTCATTTAAAATCAGATCGTTATTTCAACCTGAAAACGACGGGAATGGCAATCCACACACCCACGTCACGATCCCGCTGTTTAGCCGGTTTGAATCTGGTTTTTTTAATAGCGGCAATAGCGGCTTCATCCAGGCCGGTATTGGGAATACCTTTCATGATCACACAATCCGTAACCACTCCCTTTTCATTCACAAAAGCCTGAACAATAACGGTCCCTTCGATTTGGGCTTCCCGGGCAATTTCCGGATAGACAATATTTCTAAGAATAGCAGCAGCACCGCCAATCGCTTCGGGGGGTTCATCATAGGGAATGAAGCGAACCCTTGGCCCGTCATCCTGTTGTGATTCAGAGGGCGGCGGCGGGGGGGCATCCATCAGTTCAAAATCTTCGAAGTCCAGTTCATCCATGGTAATATCTTCAGCAATTTCCTCATCTTCACTCATCACAGGAATAGTCGGCCGCTGAGGAGGGGCTGATTGTTCAATCTGCTGCGTAGGGGGAATATCAATAACTTCGAGCTGAATCTGCGGACCGGTTACTTCCAGAGAACCTTTAGGCTCAAATTTGGGGACAAAATAAAACACCAGGATCAGGATAAAAACCACCAGGATACTGGATACTTCCGCGATAAAGATCGAGCGATCCTTGAATCTTTCAAATTGTTTTACAGACATTGACTGTACTCCATTAATAAGCGGCTGTGGTGGCAGAATAATTTAACCGCAGGGCATCCGCTTCCCGGAGTTCATTGTGAATACGGGAAATCAGTCCCATCATCACATTTCTGTCCGCACGAAGCGATACGATCAGTTGAGGATTCGCCACACGTTTGGAATACATAACCTTCCTCACATCTTCAACCTGTATCAGTTTATCATCCACGGAAATCACACCATCCCTGCCCACAAAAATATAAGCAACGTGGCGTTTTGTTTCAACTTTTTCAATTTTCCGTGCTTGAGGAAGAAGGACTTTCAACCCTTCGAATTCCCGCATAACGGTAGTCATCATAAAAAAGATCAACAGCATAAAGATGATATCAGGCATTGATGATGTTGGAATTTCCGCTTTTACTTTTGTTTTTTTCTTAATCGCCATGGTTTTGCCTTATTTATTCCGTATCAGCTATTGAAATACGGGTCGCATTTGCCAGTTTGAGCTGATCAATGACATCAATGTAATCCTGATACTTTGTATTTTCCGCTGTTTGGACAGAAAAAATCATGAGAGGGTTTTGACTTAAAAGCCGTTGGGCTTCCCGGCTAATATCCCGGGTTTGAACCTCAGAGTCATTCATAAGCACCTGACCGGCGGCATTGACCAGTACGTTGGTGATATTTTTCGGGTTAACCTTGAATTCTCCTCCCTTACCGGGGAGAACAAATCCCATGCCTTTATCCTGGTCAATTGTGGAAACAAGAAGAAAAAAGACAAGCAGCAAAAAGGCAATATCAGACATGGAAGATGAAGGAATTTCACCTTTGATTTTCATACGTTTTTTTGTAAGCATTGTTACAATCCGACTTTAAAAATTATTTTTGTGTCGACAGAATATCCAGCAATGAAACGGCACTTTTTTCCAGACTTATAACAATTTTATCAATACGGCTGACAAACCAGTTCTGGAAAATTGATATAATCACGGCAACAATGAGTCCGAATAGTGTCGTTAAAAGGGCTTCAGAAATACCGCTTGCCACAATAGCCGGGGAAATATCATTGGCTGCAGCCACATCATTAAAAGCGCCGACCATACCGGAAACCGTTCCGATAAAACCAAGCATCGGTGCAATTGTTACAGCTGTTGTAAGCCAGATCTGATTCTTTTCAAGAAAAGCCATTTCCAGTGAACCGGCCGAATCGATAACCTTTTCCACCCGTTCAAGTCCCTGGTCCAGACGGCTGAGAGCTTCATGATATATGGCAGCGACGGGAGAGCTGGATTTTTCACATTCCACCCTGGCTGCTTCAGGACCTTCTTCTCTTAGGATTGTTTCAATATTTTTCAAAAAAGAGCGTGTTCTCAGTTCAGCTGCCGTTAGCGAATAAAACCGTTCGAACACAATGATGAGCCCAAAAATGAACACACCAAGAATCCAGGGCATAAACGGACCACCCTTGACAAATAATTCAACCATGGATATGAACCTCCGATCTTAGATTGAGAATTTTTGTTTCAAACAACATTGCCGGTCATTTTACTTAAAGCAATGTATAATGTCAATTATTTTTAACATGACTCAGGGCTTTAATCGTACAAGTTTACGGGCTTCAGGAATTTGTTTCAAGGCAGCTGTAAACTGATTATCCGAAAGAAGTCTTGCTTTATAAAAAGCATTATTATCCCACCACATTTTTGCCAGTTCAGATTTTAGCTGCATAGTAATATATGCTTTATCCTTTTCCAGGTTTTCAAGCTCAATTTCCTGAACATATTCTGAAATGAATGTATAAAAACGGGATAGTGTATTTTCGGGTAATTCCTGATAAAATATAAAATTCTGCGGATCTTTCGGCACATTCTTGAAATCATCGGCCAGCAACTGAGCAAACTTGAAAAACAATCTTTCACTGTGCTGGAATACTTTAACTGTAGCCGGAGTCAGATCGAATGTCCGTTTAACAATTACGTCAGGTGTAATACCGCCTCCACCATAAACCGTACGACCGGATCTTGTTTTAAATTCAGGTTTATCTTTGGGGTCTTTAACATTGATTGTATCCACATCATCAGCCGTGATTATGGATTCATAATAATCCTGCAGTCCGTTTTCATAGGGTCTTTGAATTAATCTTCCGGAAGGCGTGTAGTACCGGGCAACGGTCACTCTGACGGCTGAACCGTCTTTCAAGGGCCATTGACGCTGAACGAGTCCTTTTCCAAAGCTTGTTTCACCCACTATAATACCCCTGTCCAGATCCTGAAGAGCTCCGCTGACAATTTCAGAGGCGCTGGCTGAACCCCGATTAATCATCACAATGACTGGCAGATCTTTATAAGCACCTTTTCCGGTAGCATAAAATTCTTCATTTGTATTTCGCAGGCGGCCTTTCGTATAGACAATCATATCTCCCGCATCAAGAAAATGATCCAGCATTTCAATTGCTTCATTCATAAATCCTCCGCCATTATAGCGAAGATCAACAATCAGGGATGTCATGCCTTGTTTTTTCAAATCCTTTAAAGCTTCGGCAAACTCTTCCGCTGTTTTCTGTGAAAAGCGATTCACAAGAACATAGCCCACATTATCTTCCAACAGAAAATGAGCCAACACGGAATAAATGGGAATATCATCCCGGATAATTTCAACATCAAACGGTTCATCTTCGCCAATCCGCTTCACGGTGAGAGTAACGGTAGTGCCTTTGGGACCGCGGAGTTTGGTGAACGTTTCTTCTTTTGTGATTTTATAAGCAGACTCCCCGTCAATTTTCAGGAACTTATCGCCGGATTGCAGACCGACTCTTTCAGAGGGGGTTCCGACGATGGGAGAAATGACAGTGATATAGCCGTCAATAATATCAAACTCGATACCTATTCCCTGAAAATTTCCCTGAAATTCCTCATTAACCGTTTTCAGTTTTTTCTTACTGATGTACACCGAATGGGGATCCAATTCTTCCAGCATACCGCGATAGGCACCTTCCATTGTCCTGCCCCAGTCCACATCTTCCACATAACTTTCATTAATAATGGAAATAATATCATTCATGACGGCAATTTTTAAATAAAGATCATCTACGGAAGCAGATATTTTAGGATAAAACACCGCTGTAAGGATGATAAAAGCAGTAAGGGTTGAAAGCAAAATTTTCTTTTTCATATGTCTCATACGCTTTGGTCCGATTTTTGTTCAGATAATTAATATACAGTTTTGATTTGAGAATAGGAAGCCGGGAGTTAAATCGGAAAGC
>DKER01000179.1:0-10268 GCA_002452555.1 Fidelibacterota bacterium UBA6817
ATATCTTCAACAACCTGATCTTCATATAAAATTCTGGTTATCAAGTCATCCGGAAATTCAGCCGTTGGATCCAATGAAAGCCCTGATAAATTCATACCGGATTTCAAGTTTTCACCCGTTAAACGAAATAAAAATTGCAAACCCGCATCATTAAAAGATTCAATAACGGATCCCTGTTTAAAAAACACAAAAGCCAGACCTGCTGATTTAAAAACAGTATTCATTTTATCGGTGATCCGCTTCAATGCGTCATTTTTCTTAAAGAGATCCCGTTGAACTTTTACCAAATCGTTATTTAATTTGGATAGCTTCTCCAAAAGATTTAATTCTTCTTTTTTATTTTTTTCAGCCAGTAATTTTGATTGATAACGGATTCTATTTGTCTGAATCGCGTTAATCTTTGCAAGTTCCTCTATATAATCATAAACATTAACGGTTTCAGCAGAACAAAACATGAGCACCTGATTATCCAGTTTAATTCCGTATGCCTGTATATGGATCGATGAGTTTCTGAATTTGATCTTGGAATTTTCAGCAAATCCCGCTGACAAAATTTCGTTGTAAAATAGATTCAGATAGTCTTCTTGTTCAACGATTTCCCGAAGATTGTCAACGTTTTCCGGAACAAGCTTATTATCATCCCGTAGCACGGAATAAACATGACCCTCATAATCTGTCATGAGTGTGAGAAGAATTTTCCTGTTGTTTGAATTCATGAAATATTAAACCATGTATTGGCCACATTAATTGCCAGATCAGCATTTTTTGCAGTACCGTCAGCTCCCAGAGTTTTCCACAGATTCGGATCAACATTCAAAGGATTTCCGCCAACGAGAATTTTTACTGTTTTGAAACGTTCCTGACGACGAATCTCCGTGATAATTTTTTTCATTTCATTCAGATGAACCATCATAGTAACCGATAAAGCCAGGAGATCAAATTTCCCCTGATCGAGTGTTTTCATAATGGATTGGACAGGCATATTTGCACCATAAAAGTATGAATCCCAGCCATCCATTTCAAAAAAATCCGTTACCATCCGTATTGCAAGTTCATGAAGTTCAGAACCAATGGCTACACCGGCCATTTTTAAACCGTTGAATTGAGTATCATGAAAAATATGAGGATATAGTTCAGACATAATTAATTGAGTTACTGCAGTGGCATAATGTTCCTGAGCTACAGATATTTTGTTGGTTTGCCATAAATAACCGATCATTCGCTGAGCAGGGGCAAAAACATTCATATAGATATCTTTGATTTTCTTGCCGGAGTGAAAAGCGTCCATGATGAGGTTTCTTGCAAGATGTCTGTCTCCGTTAACCAAATGACGAATATACTTACCCTGCAAATCGTTTTCCGGGGCCAACATTGTTTCCATATCCAGGATCGGTGGCAGATTGAACGCTTCACGCGATAACTCAAAATATTCTTCCAAAATTCCTGTGTGATCGATATGATTTTCAATTCCTTCACGGATGAAATCATAACTCAAACGAACATGATCCGGTTCAATTTTCAAATTGACTAAAAGATCTGTCAACCATGCCGTAAAATCTGCAAAAAGAAGAGGTGAATTAAATTCTGCCGACTGTATCAAATAATCTAAAATATAGTTTACATCTCTTTCAAAAAGGTCGGGAGCAAGATCTACTTTTCCAATTTTTTTTCCGGAACTTTTGTCCATAACGAATTTGACTATGGCTTGTTTTTTACTTTTTAACTGTTCAATAGTATGATTATGCATATCAAAACTCCTTTCCTATTTACAAGATAGTCTTTTGATATCTTAATTACTATTTCTTATTCATATCTTGAAATATTTTGCTTCCGGATGTATCAGGATCAGCGCTGTTGTAGAACACTCGGGAACAAGTTGAAAACCGGATGATACGCTGACGCCAATGGTCCGGGCATTTAAAATATCCAAGAGGTCCGTTTGAACGTCCAATCCGGGTGCCATGGCATACCCGGGACTGATACGGATTCCCTGATACATTTCAGGTTTTCGGATCCCACTTGCTTTTTCTTTATCCAATCCCAGCTCATACAAAATATAGGCATGGTTTTCTTCAGCCAGTGCTTCGGTTAACTGCATTATCAGGCCATGATAAAAGAAATAACCGGCATAATCATCAGATTTATACAGGAAACGGCTGTATTCCATTGCCTTCTCACCCATGGTTACAAGCTGAATAGGAAGAATATTCTCATGATCCCGTAAAAAATAATCCGAAACAGACAAACAGGCGCCGGATGACTGGCGGGGAAAATCAAGCTTTATCATTTTCGTCGTTTTTGGATCCCTGACTTCTATAGTATCTCTGTCTATGCGCCGGGCAGTAAAGTATCCGTAAACAACTCGTGGAATCAGAGATGCCAGAATGTCAGGGTCTGACATCATAGACTCAAATCGCTCTTCCCCTTCTACTTTGAGAATATTATCATATTTTTCCTGACTCATCTTCCCTCTCCGGAATTGCCATTGAAACGTCAGGAGTGTTTTAAGATTAATAAAATTTTTCAACTCCGCCGGACTAATATTCTCACGTGTGAATGCGCCTGTGAATGGCGGCTTCGGATATGTATAGTGTTCCATTTTATTCTCAATTGTGGATTCATTTGCTTTAGAAGTTATTTCATGATTCTCATGACTTTTATTCGCCGTTGTTTTGTTAATCGGAACGTTACTCATGATTTCATCCAAAATATTCAATCCTTCAAACGCATCCTCTGCATAAAAAAGAGAACCGCCATATTCAGGGGCCAGAATCTCACGCACAAAACTTTCACTCAATGCTGCACCGCCAAGCAACACTGGAATATGGATCCCATTCTCCCGCAGAAAAATGAGGGTGTTTTTCATCTCAATCGTTGACCTGACCAACAAACCGCTTAGTCCCAAAGCATTCGGCCGGGATGCCTGAACTGCACCGAAAATTGCTTCCGGTGATTGTTTAATACCAATATTATGTACAACATATCCGTTATTGGATAAAACGATATCAACCAGGTTCTTACCGATATCATGCACATCACCGCGAACTGTTGCCAGCACTACCGTGCCGCGAACGGATGAAACTGATTTATCCATATGGGGTTTAAGCAAATCCACTGCTTTCTTCATGACAGAGGCTGATTTTAGAACAAAAGGCAGCTGCATTTTTCCCGTTCCAAACAAATCTCCAATTTCTTTCATAGCCGGTAAAAGAATATGGTTTATAATGGACAGGGGTTCCTGAGTTTGACGAAGATCATTCAGAATATCTTCAAGCTCTGTTCCTTCGCCAAGCATTAGTTTATTCCTGAGTTTATCCCCGGGAGAATCAAACTCCTTTTTGTCATCTGTCATTCCGGTTGAAGATTCAGTTTCGGTGATAAGTGTTAAGAGAGGATCTGAATTTTCATTCACATTATAGATAAGGTCCCTGCATAACTGTCTGATCTTTTCAGGAATTTGAGATAAGGGATAAATTTTCCCGGAATGGATAATTGCTGCATCGAGACCGTGTTGAACAGCCTCATACAACATAACCGAATTCAGGTAATACCGCACTTTTGGGTTGAGTCCGAAGGAGACATTACTTACACCCAACAGTAAATTAATATCGGGATGATGATTTTTTAAAGCTTTGATTGCATTCAATGTTTCAAGGGCGGAATTCCGTCCCGATTCATCACCGCTTCCCAGCGTAAACGTTAACGTATCCACTAAAAGATCGGATATTCTCAGTCCTGCTTTTTGAGCCAGAGTAATCATTCGATTGGCAATAGATATTTTTCTGTCAGCCGTTGCAGCCATTCCCTCTTCGTCGATGGTCAGACAAATTAGCATGGCACCATACTTTTTACATAAACCGGCAATGCGGAGGAAATGGTCTTCTCCCCTTTCCAGATTTGCTGAATTGATGATCGACCGACCGGCGCAGAGCTTTAAGGCCGCTTCCATAACATCCGTATCTGTTGTATCAATCTGCAGGGGCAGGCGGCATTCTGTGTTCAGACGACAGATAAGCCGTTTCATATCTGCAATTTCATTTCGTCCTACTGTGGAAACGGAAACATCAACGGCATGAGCCCCTTCTCTTTCCTGCTGATTGATAATTGAGATCATCGATTCCAAATCACTGTCAATGAGTGCATTTTTGAACGCTCTGGAACCTGTTGCATTACCGCGTTCGCCAATAATAAAAGGAGCAGGATTGACGCGAACCGGCTGACTCTGAAAGAGGGATGAGACAGAAACTTCATATTTCATGAACGGTTTGTCGGCGGGATGACAGATCCCGACGGTTTCAACAATTTTCCGGATATGCTCCGGTGTGGACCCGCAGCATCCGCCGACAATATTGGCGCCTAATTCCCTGACAAACATCCCGGTTTGTTCAGCCATTGACTGTGACGAAAGTTCATACACAAAATGTCCCTGGCGATGAACCGGCATTCCGGCATTCGGCATGGCAAACACGGGAAAGGGAGATATTTGAGACAAGTGTCTGAGATGGGAACGCATTCCTTCAGGACCGGTCGCACAATTAAGCCCCAATGCTGTCAGGGGAAACGGTTCCAAAGCAGTTACAACAGCAGGAACATCCGATCCTGCCAGCATGGTCCCGTTGGATTCTATCGTAACAGAAACGATGAGAGGAATATCATTTCCTAATGTGCTAGAAACATCATCAATGAGTCGAATGAGAGTTTTTACGTGTAAAAGATCCTGAGCTGTTTCAATAATCAGCAAATCCACACCGCCGGTCAATAAACCGCGAATCTGGGGTTCATAAGCGTTGTAAATGTCCTCTGTATCTATATGTCCGAGTGACGGCAATCTGCTGCCGGGTCCTATGGAACCAGCAACAAACCGGGTTCTGTCAGCCTTATCTGCAGTTTGGATGGCATGTCTGGCAATGCTTGCTCCTGCAACATTCAAATCAAAGGTCATTGCATCCAGATCATATTCTTTCAATGTAAGACCATTGGCACCAAAAGTATTGGTTTCAATGATGTCAGCTCCTGCATTAAGATATTGAATGTGAATCGATTCTATCAGATCCGGTCTGGTAGTGTTTAATATTTCCGGACACCCGTCATAACCCTTATAGTCAGAGCTTTGTAATCCTGCAGAATCGATAAGAGTGCCCATAGCTCCATCGATAAACAAAACCCTGGTTGATAAAAGTCTGTCCAATGTAATATTTTTCTTAATCATGAAACCTCAGTGTATGGGTTATAATTTATTGGAAAACTCCATGAATCCAAAACAGCCAATTATAAAGTTTTTCAATTTGCAACCAAATTACCCCCTGTTTTATTCACTCAAAACCGCGTGATATTTTCCTTGTCCATCACACGAAACTCCAATAATTTTCCTCGCAAATGGAGGTGGCATGAAAAATTTTCGAAGAATTACAGTTCAGAGTTTTGTCCCGGAAGAATTGCAGGAACTGAAGAAATTTAGTTATAATCTATGGTGGAGCTGGAAGCCCAACGCCCAGAAATTATTCAGATCGCTGGGAGATGAGCTCTGGTATGATGTAGAGCATAATCCTTTAAAGCTATTAAAATATTTAGGTCAGGATCAATTTAATGCAAAAGCAGGTGATCCGGAATTTCTGACGATCCTGAAAGAAGTCATGGATGAGTATAATCACTACATGACGCGTAAAGATACATGGTTTGATGTAACATATCCTGAAAAAAAAGATTTTCTGATTGCTTATTTTTCTGCCGAATTCGGCATTCACGAAAGTGTACCGGTTTATTCCGGAGGATTGGGGATTTTAGCCGGTGATCACTGCAAATCTGCCAGTGATTTGGGAATCCCTTTGGTTGGCGTGGGAATGATGTACAAACAAGGGTATTTCAATCAGCAGATCGATAGAGATGGTAATCAGGAAAACATGTATCCCAGTTATGATTTTGGTGAAATTCCCATTGAACTGGCAAAAGATGGGAATGGAAATCCTCATAAAATATTTTTAATCATGCCCGGCCGGAAGGTTTATGCACAGATATGGCGCATGCAGGCCGGAAGGACATCCATATACTTATTGGACACCGATATTCAGGAAAATCTGCCGGAGGACAGGATTTTAACATCCCAGCTTTACGGCGGAGACAACGAAATGCGCATCACTCAGGAACTCTTGCTGGGGATCGGGGGTGTTCGGGCTTTGCGCAAATTAGGATACAAGCCGTCTGTCTGGCATATGAATGAAGGACATTCCGCTTTCCTTGTCCTTGAAAGAATCCGTGAACTGATTGATCAGGGCCTGATGTTTGATGTTGCCCGCGAAATTGTTTCCAGCAGCTCAGTATTTACAACACACACACCGGTGCCTGCCGGACATGATGCTTTTGACGAAGGATTGATGAAAAAGTATTTTGAACATTGTTACAAGAATTTCGGGCTTGACTGGGACAGATTTTTTCTATTGGGACGTGATACAAATAAGAACTTCAGTATGACAGTCCTTGCAATGAAAACGGCAAAAAGCTGTAATGGAGTAAGCCGTCTTCACGGTGAAGTAAGCCGGAAAATCTGGTCGGACATCTGGAAAGATGTTCCGGTTTGTGAAATCCCCATAACCCATGTGACCAACGGGATTCACACAGAAACATGGTTATCCCGTGAGTTCAGAAAATTGTACAACGAATATCTGGGAGATGACTGGCTCAGGAATATTGATGATCCCAAACTATGGGAAAATGTTCAGGATATTCCCGGAAGTCGTTTATGGGACGTTCATAGAATACGAAAACAACGTCTTGTAGATGTAGTAAAGAAACGGATCAAAATTCGGGATAATAGAAACGGCGTTCCTCAATATATAACAGACAAAGCATTGGAGTCATTAACGGCAGACGGATTGTTTATCGGTTTTGCCCGCCGTTTTGCAACATATAAACGGGCAACACTTCTTTTTCAAGACTTGGAACGGTTGAAAAAGATATTGTCTAATCGTGACAAGCCTGTCTTTATATTCATTGCAGGCAAAGCTCACCCGGCAGACCGTCCCGGTCAGTCTCTCATAAAAGAAATCTATCAGATGTCCATGAGTGAAGCATTCCTTGGGAAAATTTTTATTTTGGAAAATTACAATATGACACTGGCCCGTTATCTTGTTTCCGGTGTGGATATTTGGTTGAACAATCCACGCCGCCCCAGAGAAGCAAGCGGAACATCCGGTGAAAAAGTCCCGGTAAATGGCGGTATTAACTTTTCCGTTATGGACGGCTGGTGGGTTGAAGGATATAACGGTAAAAACGGTTGGACCATCGGTGAACAAAAAGAGTATGCCAATAATGATATTCAAGACAGTGAAGACGGGGCTAATCTCTATTACACATTGGAAAATTCCATAATACCGGAATTTTTTGAACGTTCAAACGGAGATGAACATTCAGAAGCATGGGTTCGGAGAATGAAGGAATCCATACGAACAATCACGCCGGTTTACTGTACACACCGTATGGTAAAAGAATATTTACAGAAACTCTATATGCCTGCTTTCGAACACAAAAAAGCACTGGTTGAAGATAACAATAAAAAAGCCCGGGATCTGGTTGAATGGAAGGATAAAATATCATCGGCATGGAAAAATGTGTGGGTCACTGAAATAAACCCGGTTGAAGAATTTATCAACACGTTACATATGCAAATAACAGCCGATGTTATGCTGGACGGGTTAAAACCCGAAGATGTTAAAGTAGAAGTTTATCTTGTCCGGGAGTTCAATGAAGATGCACCGCCTGTATCGGTTGTAGAACTTGATCTGAAAAATTCGAATACACAAGGGCGATATATATTTACGGGAATAGTAGAAATTCCTAAAGCCGGAAATTATCTGTTCAACGTAAGGGTCCGGCCATGGAACAATGATCTGCTGCACCCTTTTGAAACCGGTTTGATTCGGTGGATGCAGGTCATGAGTTAACGGTTAACGCCAAAAACTTATCATAAAGACGTTATTAAACGTTATCATAATATCAAAGATACCCTAATAATTTATATTAATTTTAAACTTTTAATTATTTCAATGAATCTTTAAAATTTAATCAGCGGTTTACCGGGAGGAGCTTAGATGCAAATGGACTATAAAAAAGAGTTAAGAACAGAATATGCTTCCCCAAACAGAAGCTTAAAAAAAGATTTGGATTATCAGATTGGTTTATTTAAAAATGATAAAACGTTTCACGAACCTTTAAATCATTTACTTGAATTTGTCGCAATTCTTAATGAAAACAGAGAAATTGTTTTCTGCAATGATAAATTTCTCGAGTTACTGGATTCGTTTCAAACGGATTGCCATTATCTGGGAAAACGCCCCGGGGAAGTTTTAAACTGTCTTCATGCATTAAATTCTGAATCCGGCTGCGGAACAACCCGTTTTTGCAGATATTGCAACGTCGTAAATTTAATCCTGAATTCTCAAAAAGGAACAGATGATCATCAGAATTGTCAAATAATGCGTTCTGACGGTGGTGCATGGGATTTACAGGTTAGGACTCATCATTTCGAGTATCAGGGAATCAGCTTTGTGCTATTTGCAGCCCTGGATATGAGTCATGAAAATCGGCGAAATGCTTTGGAACGCCTTTTTTATCACGATGTAAAGAATGTTGCAGGTATTATTCAGGGGTTTTCTAAAATGATGTTTAATGAAAAGTTTACAGATGATAAGAAAAAAGAATTTCAATCAATTATTAGCCGTTCTAGCAGTGAACTTCTCGACATCATTGAATCACAGCAAATGATTCAGTCAGCCGAGGATGATACACTTGAAACCGTATATCAAACTATTTCGATTAACACGCTTATTAAAACGATTTGTGATAACTTTTCTTTATACTCTGTTAACGATAATAAAAAAATTGAATTTAATGAATCTGGCGGTGATATTAACATTGACACAGATCCGGTAATTTTGGGCAGAGTTCTGGGAAATATGATAAAAAATGCTCTTGAAGCAGTTAAACCCGGTGAAACTGTATCAATAATGACTCAAATCACAGAGGATACATTATTGATTAACGTTCAGAATCCCGGTGAAATGAGTGAAGAAATTAAAGCTCAGGTCTTCAAACGTTCCTTTTCTACAAAAGGAAAAGGTCGCGGACTTGGCACATATGTAATCCGTCTGTTTACAGAAAAATTTCTCAAGGGAACAGCCCGATTTACCAGCGATTCCAAAAAAGGAACCTGCTTTATAATCGAACTTCCCGTCAAGACACAAAATTGAGAGAATGCCGGTGATAAGCTCACAGAAAGGTCAGCCAAGTTTACTAAACCAGATTAACAGGACACATATTCTCAGTCATATTCGGGATCAGGGATGCATATCTCGAACATTTCTCGCTCATGCAACAGGACTTAGTATTCCTACCATAAGCAGTGCAGTTCAATATTTGGATTCTCTGGGACTTGTATCTCTTGAGGAGACGGGAACATCAACAAACAAAGGCGGCAGACCTCCATCCTTAATACGCTTTGATGCCGAAAAAAATCTGGCCATCGGACTGGATCTTGATAAATACAGATCACACCTTGTTCTGGCCGATTTTAATGCAAAAATTATAAGTGAAGATCAATGGGATACTCCGTTAAATCTAGAAGATATAATCAAAATTACATCCAGAAAAATCCGAAAAATTATCAAAAGCGTTCCTTCAGGTGCTTATTTCAGAGGAACAGGTGTTGCTATAGCCGGACTGGTTAACAGGAAAACCGGGACGATTGAATACTCGCGAAGTATACCCTGGCAAAATATTGAATTTGCATCAATGCTCAGTTCAAACGTTAAAACGCCTGTATTTATTGAAAATGAGGCAAATCTATTAGCTTTGGGCGAACTCTATTTCGGAATGGGAAAAAAATACCAAAATTTTTTATGTATTGATATCCGTGACGGGATTGGGTGCGGCGTGATTCACAACCATAAATTGTTGGATATTCCGGCAGAACTTGGACAAATACGAATATTTACACCGGAAACAAATGATTTATCCTCGACATTTATTACATTAGAAAAAATTGCTTCTGATACAGCAATGGTTCAAAAAGCAAAAGAAACTATTCAAAAGTTTACCGGAACAAGTTTACTGCAAAAGAAAATTGACACATTAAATGGAGATATATTTATTAATGCAGTGAAAGCCGGTGATATGTATGCCCGGACAATTTTTAAAAACAGTCTTTCAGTACTGGGACTTGTATTGTCCGGAATGGTAAATATGTTCCATCCGGAAGCACTGATCTTTCACGGACC
>DKER01000179.1:10358-12813 GCA_002452555.1 Fidelibacterota bacterium UBA6817
CTTATCCTGCATGAAACCCTCAATCTGAATAATCAGTTACTGAATATATAGATCGTCATTTCTTCTATTATTTTTTGTAATTAAAAAAGAGTCCCGACAATTGTCGGGACCGGGGAGAGAGAGAAGCATGATGAAAGAGAATCTTGGGAAAGAATATTTTTTTATCTGTGCTTTTTCATGATTTTCACCGGAAAATACAAAATTCCTGTTTATCATTACAAGGCCTTTTTATTGATTATTCAGTATTTTTTATTTTTTTGTAATGTTTTTATTCTGAATTCGCGCTTTTAACAATAATACATCAGTATTTATCAAAAATCACCGAATACGTTTAAGCCATGTGCGGAATCTGTTTTTCCTGACTTTTTTATGATAGAGCAGATCAATATCATAATCTTCCGGGTGAATCATCTGAAGAATCTCTGTCCAGTCCGGAAGTCCCCCCAGGTTTCTGTCGTCAATGTAAAGCTCAGCATTAATTTTTCGACCCGGCTTTTTTTCCCGATTTTCACCGGGATAACTTTCGTTGACAGCCCAAAAAACAACGCCGTTCTTCCGGCAGTATTCTACAGCATTTTCAAGCATCTCATTCGTTCTGTATGTCCATAAAATGAGTTTGTGACCTTTGTCCTGGAGGATTTTTAGCGATTCAAATGCATATGGTTTTACTCTTCCAATTTCCGGATAACGATGCTCAACAATTGTCCCGTCAAAATCTACAGCTATGATCATTTCCAACTCCATTTTAAAAGAATATAAGAATGCCGGTTAAATTTGGCAATCTTCTCTCATTTTGTTTTTGCATAATGTGACAGAGTTCAACAAATTCCAGAAAATTTGAGGTAAATACTCTATGTGGACATCATTTGCTTTGATATCAGCCCTATTTTCTGCCGGTGCAGCTATCGGTGAAAAAAAATCGCTGCAAAAAGAGGATGCCATCAGCTTTTCTGTTGTCTTGGGACTGTTAAATCTTTTTCTCTCTATTCCTTTTATCTTTTTTATTAACAGTCAGGACCTTCACAGTACGACCCTGATAATACTGTTTATTAAATCCCTGATGGGGGCTATATCGTTTGTTTGCGTTATGGAAGCATTAAAACGGATGGATATCAGCGCAACCTTACCGCTCATGGTTTTAACACCCGGATTTGTAGCCGTCATTGCCTGGCTTCTTATTGGTGAATCTCTGACATTGAGACAAATCTCCGGCTTAGTCATTTTATTGGCAGGAACATGGGCTCTGCAATCCCAACTTACATTCAAATGGAAGATCGTTCAAAAAGAAACCCGTAACCATCCGGGATATTTTTTTATCGGTATTGCTCTCCTGCTTTTTACACTAACATCAATCATGGACAAAGTGCTGGTTGGACAATATAAGATGAGTCCTGAAGGCTTTATCTTCTTTCAGCATCTTTTCCTGTTTATTAATCTATTCGTTTTATCACTGTTCTATTACCGAAAAAAAAGTGTGACAATTCTCTCATCTACCGTAAAACAGTCCATATTTCTGATTCTGCTTATAGCCTTTTTAACAATAGGATATCGGTATACACAAATACTCGCTGTCAAAGGCGGCCCGGTAGCGCTTGTGATCGCATTAAAACGTTTATCAGTTCTTCTCGCTGCCGGTGTAGGCGGAAAATTTTTTAAAGATAAGAATTTATTACAACATCTTATTGCTGCACTTCTGATGGTTTTGGGTGCACTGTTAATTGTGCTGCCATAGTTTTGGTGTTTTTTTTGACAGTTTCACAGCCTGTGAAACTGTGATATTGCACCATTCAGGTTCTTCAAGTATTGTTTCAAGAATTAAAGCTGATCCCATTGCATCATAGAAAGCATCATGCGGCTTACGGCCTGGACACAGATTACTAAGCCGGTATTGGAGTCCCAGCGAATTTATCAGACTATCCAGATTATACTTAACCAATCCGGGCCATACCTGTCGGCTTAGATTCAGTGTATCTATCCATGCACCTTCTGAATGAATTGGAAAAACATTTCCCAGCATTTTTTTTTCTGTTCCCGTACTGTGTGCTGCCAATACTTGATTATGAATAAAAACACGGATTTCATTCCATAATTCCACCAGTCGGGGCGATTTTTTCAATACATGGCGTATCCGTGCATGTCTGCCGGGCACATAAGGACTTATGGGGCGATCTCCTACATAAAGAAATCTATCCATACTTTTTGCAGGATTGATTTTCCCCTTTTCTACAACAACCAGACCAATTTGCCACGGCTCATCCGGATAATCTGCAACCGGTCCTGTTGTTTCAAAATCCAATACTGTTATATTGCATTCCCGTAAAAGCATTTGTGAATATACAATGATAATTTATAATTGATAATTGATAATTGGTTTAGAGGTTGAGACGTTGAGACGTTCAGACGTTCAGAGGTTGAGGCTCGCGGTGCTCGCTGTTTAAGAGTTCATGGGTTCATG
>DKER01000180.1 GCA_002452555.1 Fidelibacterota bacterium UBA6817
ACTTCCGAAATTCCGGAACCGTGCAGAATCCGACATGGACTCGTAATACCACTGTATTCGGAGGAGTTCTTGATGTTGGCGGCGCCAGCAGTCCGTTCTTTTACGATTACGACGGAGACGGCGATTTGGACATGTTTAGCGGCAGCAATCTGGGTAACATTAAATATTTTGAAAATACCGGAACAATTCATGCCCCGGCATGGCAGGAAAAAAGCAGTTCATTTTCCAGTCTTAAACATTCAATCTACTCTTCCGTGACGATTGGTGATGTGAACAATGACAGCCTTCCTGATGCTATTGTAGGGGATCTAAGCGGGAATCTTTATCTTCATTTAAATACAGGAACCGGTTTTACACTAATTAGCGATGCTTTATCCCATGTTGCCCTTGGCGGCTGGTCGGTTCCCAGATTAATAGATTTTGATGGAGACGGCGATCTGGATATCGTAGCAGGCAATGAAAATGGCAATTTATACTATTTTGAAAATCAGGGCACTTTGGGAAATCCTGACTGGATTGAAATTCCCAATTATTTTAATTCGATTGATGTGGGTTCAAACGGTGTTCCTGCTATTGCCGATATTACCGGAAACGGAATGCCGGATGTGCTTGTGGGAACCATGTTGCGGGAATTAAAATTCTATACATTTCTGGATGGGCAATGGTCTGAGGATACGACGTACTTTTCCGGTATCCCAAGCGGGCAGAACACGGCACCCGCCCTTGCGGACCTGGACAGCGACGGGGATTATGATCTGGTGCTTGGTTCGTATGAAGGAACATTCAGCTATTTTGAGAATCGTTCGGTAGTTTCAAAAATTTCAAATGAAGAGCCGATCCTACCTGATTTTACGGTTTATAATTATCCAAATCCTTTTAATACCAATACAACGATTGAATTTACGTTACCCGCTTCAACCCCTGTTTATATTAAGATAGTTGATCTGGCAGGCCGTAACGTTCGATCCTGGAACTATCCTGTGATGAATGCCGGTGTCCGCTTTGTTAACTGGGATGGAAGAATGAATAACGGGATGCCTGCCGGTTCCGGGATTTATATTTATTATGTTCTTACCAATAAGGGTATTCTAAACGGTAAAATGGTTTTATTAAAATAAAGCAGAGAGTTATCAATGCCGACTCAAATAGTACATGTCAAAGAATACGACGGCGGAATGGATGAAGGGATCCGTTATATTCACGATAAATGGAGAAATGACAGGAATTACTCCTGCGGTTCGAAATGCTTCAACAAAAAATGATTTGCCTCAATTTTATATCATGCTGATCGGAAGAAAAATTATCGGATGTGCAGCATTGCTGACCAATGATTTTATCAGCAGACAGGATCTGTATCACCGGGTCGGATGTTTGTTTGTGGAGGAAGCTGAGAGAAGCAAGGGGTACGGCAGGCGTTTGCTGGACCATGCACTTCTTCAGGAAGGGCAAGCAGGATTTCCTAAAGCCTATCTGACAACCGACCATGATGGTTACTATGAAAAATATGGGTGGATCCGTATGGATGACGGAATTGATATGTTTTCTGTTAAGCCATCCCGAATTTATTATCATGAAACGTAATACAAGGGAGTGAGACATGTATAAAAAAGAAAGACATGTTAAGCCTGAGGACATTTATGACCTTCAATTTCCTTCAGATCCACAGATATCGCCGGATGGGAAAAAGGTGATCTTTGTTAAAAAATGGGGGGATAAAAAAGATCAGAAATACTATTCGAACCTGTATTCTCTCGATACTGTTAAAGGCACTATGGTTCAGTTCACAAGAGGTAATCAGTCCGATAATTTTCCCCGGTGGAGCAGAAACGGCAAACAAATAATCTTTGTCCGTTCCAAAGAAGAAAAATGTGAACTTTTATCCTTTTACGGCGGATTGGGAGAACCGATGCCATTGGTTTCACTGGAAAATGGAACAATAAAGGATGTCGGTTTTTCTCCGGATGATAAATGGATTGCCCTTTTGGTTCAAATGTATGATAAAAGCGGGGAAGAACGAAAAAAGGAACCCGTCAGCCGTACCATCGACCGACTTTTCTACCGTTTGGACGGTGAAGGGTTCAGACAGAAAAAGGCGGTTCAGCTGTATATCGTAAAAAGCAGGGGAGGGAGGCTGATACAGATAACTGATTCATCACGGGATATTACGGATTTTTCATGGGACTCAGGGGGATCGGGATTGTATTATGTAACAAATGATCATGATGATCCTGACATGCATATGGATGAAGAATCCATATTTTATTATTCCCTGAAAGATAAAAAATATATTCGTATTGAAAAACCGGCCGGTCCTGTCGGCTGGGTTCTGACTGACAAAGAAGACAAGTACCTTTATTTTTCCGGTCATTTTAAACCGGGTCATAGCTGGGGAGCCGTTAATACAGAAATCCAGAGACTTGATCTCAAAACCGGTGAAATAAAATCTGTAACAGCAGAGCTGGATCGTACAACGGACATGGTTACACTGGGAGATATTACGCCGTCTTTTGTGAAGCAGAAAGGGGTTTTCCGTTCACCTGTGTCGATGTTTTTTACCATTTCTTCCGAAGGTGCAAATCCGCTGTTAAGCTGTGATCTTCAAACAAATGATATCACACCTGTTCTGGATGGTCCGGAATGTGTTGTTTCATTCACGATGTCGGCAGACGGAAATAAACTGGCTGTTCATCTGGCGCAAATGGAACGGCCGGATGAAATCTGGCTTCTTGAAATGAACAGTGAAAAGCATTTCCGGCGACTTACTTTTTTGAATGATGATTATATAAATTCGTTAACCTTCAATACACCTGAAGAACATCATATTCCGTCTGACAATGCAGTAATTCAGAGCTGGATACTTAAACCACCCGGGTTTACGGGAAAGAAAAAATACCCATTGCTTCTGCAAATTCATGGCGGTCCCCGGGCACAGTACGGATACGCCTGGTTCCATGAAATGCAGGTCTTTGCTTCCGAAGGGTTTGTGGTTCTCTATACAAATCCCCAGGGAAGTCAGGGATACGGACATACGTTTGCCGATGCAATTACCGGGAAATGGGCTGAACCTGCAATGAATGACATTATGGCTGCCGTAGATTATGTTCTGGAACTGGGATATGCCGATCCGGACCGCTGCTTTGTTACAGGAGGAAGTTATGGGGGATATATGACCAACTGGGTTGTCAGTCACACAAACCGTTTTAAGGCAGCTGTTACACAACGATCTATCTGTGATCTTGCTGCATTTTTCGGCACATCTGATACCGGTTGGGACCTTGAAGCGGATTTTCATGCTGTCCCGTGGAAAAATCCGGACATTTATGCCAAATGGTCTCCTATAACGTATGCTGATAAAATCCAAACTCCTCTTTGTATCATTCATTCTGAAAATGACCTTCGATGCCCCATAGAACAAGCTGAACAGCTTTTTGTACGATTAAAATATGATAAAAAACCTGTAAAACTTGTGCTTTTTCCGGAAGAATCCCATGGACTCAGCCGCGGTGGCCGTCCGGACAGACGAATCGAACGGCTGAATGTTATGCTGGAGTGGTTTAGACGTTCAGAGGTTGAGACGTTCAGAGGTTGAGACGTTGAGGCTCGCTTCGCTCGCTGTTTAAGAGTTCAAGAGTTCAAGAGTTCAAGGGTTCATGGGCTCAAGAGTTCAAACGTTGAAAAGTTGAGAGGTTGAGACGTTTAAAGGTTCAGAAGTTGAGACCGTTAAAAAAGAAACAAGGTTTTCTAATAACCAGTCATGGATTATGTATAAGCGTGAATTAAATGCTTAATTGAAAATTTATTCATCCTCGAACCAGAAAAAACCATAATCGACCATGAAACCATCTAAATGAAATAAAAGCAGTCAACTGAAACAACATCATATCAGCTGAAACAAAATCAACGCACCCTACNNCTACTGGCTACTGGACTGCCCACTGTCAACTGGAACGGTATTTTCGTAAAATTTCTCTCGCGTTAAAAATTTCTTCACGCGTGAAACTGAAATATTTTAACAGGTATTGATCGGCTTTTTCACTGTCATAACACTTTTGTACGGTATGGGCATCTGTAAAACGGACATAGTCATTATTGATGTAAAGAATACTGTTATCTACTATCCTTGAACCGACAAGAGCTGATATATAATCAAAGGAACGGATCCAATAATGAATGAAAACCCTGTCTTCCACGCGATTCAAACTAAAAGAATAACGTTTCTTTCGTTGTCTGCTGTCTATGGAAGAAAGGGTATACAAACCATTTTCCAACATCAGTTCATAATCCAGAACGCCGTTTGTTCCATAATCCGCCCCCCGTTCTTTTAATAAAAGGGGGGAATAGAGAAGATACCCCGGATCAATTAAATAGTGTTTATCATAATGTTCAAAAATAATGCCATAATGGGGAAATGTATTTCTTCCCGTATTAACGGACACAGGCCAGGAATCCGTCCCCAATGACCGGAGTGTTTGAATAACCAGATAATTTAATGAAAAACAGGTTCCACCCTTGCCAGACTCCAGATAATCTGACAGGACAATGCCAGAGGTTCTCGGGCGTTTGGATCTTTCCAGAGGCAAACGGAGAATTTTTGAAATGTTTTCATACGGAATAGTGCTGAGATCAGAGAGAATGTTGACAATGTGCTTCACAAAACAGCTCTTTTTAAAACACAGGTTAAAAAACCGTATTTTAAACGGATTTGCATTTGCACCGGTAGAGCAGGAAAGGTTTCTGAAATCCAGATCACCAGATCTGATTCATTCTTAAATAGGGCTCTGAATGTTTTATCCGGTTCATATTTATGGCAGGCAAATGTTCCGGCAGGACTTTTAACGTAATCGATCGATCCGCGATACATCACCAAAGGTACTGTTGTGCTGTCTTTTCTGTCCCATAGATTGATCTCAATGGAATCTGCATTGAAATAGAGCGAATCAAGCAGCATGATAAGTGCCGTATATTCCTCGCGGACAGGGTTTTTTTGCGACAAATGTGAGATTTGATCTTTATTGAAAGTACGCCTCGAATGATAATTTCCTTCATGGATCCGTTTATCATATGACAGTGTATGGAAGTCCGGATAACTGGCCGTAATATACGTTGTATCCCTCACCTTAAAGAGTCTGTCAACAAATCCGGATGAGCTGATAATAAATGAAGAAAATACGGAATTCTTTTGATAATCAACGACTAACGAGGCACTCCCTCCTGAGATGCCTCTGAAATAAATATCAAAAATATATTCTGCCGAAAACAACGATTTCCCGCTGATCAGAATAATAAAAGCAGATAAAAACAGGGCTTTG
>DKER01000237.1 GCA_002452555.1 Fidelibacterota bacterium UBA6817
GCTGCCCACTATATAGATCTTAGTCTGAAAACCGCAGAGGAAATGGGTTATAATGATCTGTTGCGTGACAATTATCTGCTAATGTCAGACATGCACGAAAAGAAGAGAAAGTATGATTCAGCTTTGGATTATTATAAAATGGCGATGGCTGTTAACGATTCAATATTTAACAAAGATAAGGTCGCAAAATTCAACGAACTTCAGATCCGGTACAATCTGGAGAAAAAAGAACAGGAAAACGAATTATTAAGAAAAAATATGGAAATCCAATCCCTGCAGATGCGCAGGGATCGGCTGTATCAGACAGGCCTGATAACCGGGCTTGTAATTATATTATTTGTTTCTTTTTATATCTCTTATCAAAGCAATAAACTTCGAAAAACAAATACAATTCTTGAAAAACAAAACAATGAGATCCTGAAGATCAATAAAGAAAAAGAGCTCATTCTGAAGGAAGTTCATCACCGGATTAAAAACAACATGAATACCATGAAGAGTCTTCTTGCCCTTCAGTCTAAATCCATGTCCGAACCGACAGCTGTTTCGGCTCTGACTGACGCTAAAAACAGACTCCACAGCATGGGACTTCTCTATGATAAACTGTACCGGTACCCTGATACGCAAAATTTAGCAATCCCGGAATACTTTGAGCCTCTCATCGATGAGATTGTTTCTGTATTCCCCCACGGGGATAAGATCCGTGTTGAAAAAAAGTTAGACGATATCAAGCTTGATGTTAAAACATTGTCTGCGCTTGGGATAATTGTAACTGAACTCATAACCAATGCCATGAAATATGCTTTTACCGACGGGCAGATCTTAAACTGGAGGTTAAGAACAGCGGCAAGAGGCTTCCTCATGATTTTAAAATTGAAAATACAGAAGGGTTCGGCTTGAAACTGGTTTCTATGCTGGTTCAACAGATTAAGGGTAAAATTTTTGTTGAGAATCAAACGGAGACATGTTTCACCATATATTTTCCGCAAAACACGGAATAAAATTTAAACTGTTCATTTTTGACACATAAATTATTCGTTGGATTGATTTTATTCCTTAATAAATTACTCTGCTGATAAAATTATGCATTCAATGATGTGGGTCTTGACTAAAAAACTCTCTGTATTGCTGTCTTATAAACGGATAGTGAATCCTTCTGTGATTTTGATTTTATTTCTCCTGCCATATTCCCTTTTGGCCATAACAACAAAAAGTGACAGTCTGAAAGAGTTGTTGAACAGTACGCAGGATGATTCTCTCTTAGGAGAGATTTATATAAAACTGGGTGTTTACACAAGCGAGCATGAAGCAAAGAAAGCTATTGAGTACTTAGAAAAATCATTACATCATTTCACAAATGCAAACTTTACGTTGGGAAAAGCCCGGACACTGAACAGTATGGGGTATCACTACTGGCTGCTTGGACAATACAGCCAGGCTATCGAATATTATGAAAAATCTTTGAACATTTATACTTCTTTGCATGATTCTGCCGGTATAGGCAGAGTGAGTAATAATCTGGGTGCTGTTTACTGGGGGCTTAATGATTACAACAGGGCACTGGAATACTATCAGAGATCGTTGGCTATTCGCAGAATTATTGGATCCCCGGCCGAAAGATCCATTGTTTTAAATAACATCGGGTTGATTTATCAGGCATGGTTTTTGTTTGATCAGGCTCTTGAATTTCACAATCAGGCGGTTGTTCTTGCCGAATCAGAGAATAATAAGGCGACAGCCGCTTATTCATATTATAATTTAGGCCGCTGTCTGGAAGCAACAGGCAAAACGAAAGAAGCGCTGGAATATTACCGCACAGCTTATGACAATTATCGTGATGCCGGCAGGATAGGAGGATCCACATCCCTGGTTCTCAAGGGAATGGGAGATCTTTTTTTCAATGAAGAAGAATACGGTGAAGCACTGTATTATTATCGCAAAGCAGCAAACGATGCCGGGCTTGAGAATAATGTATTTCACGAAGCGGGTGCCCTTCTGTCCCTGGCGAAAACATTTTTTGTACTGGAGGAGCCGGATTCTGCAGAGTTCTATGCTGATCAGGTACTTCTTACGGCTATGGATTATCGTTATGACCAGATTGTTCGGGACACCTATTATCTTTATTCAGATTTGCTGGATCATGACGGTAATTATAAGGAAGCATTGAAATACTATAAAATGGCTACAGTTATTAATGACTCCATTTTTAATAACGAGAAGGGATCCCGTTTTACAGAGTTGCAAATACGGTATAATCTGGAAAAGGAAAAGCAGGAAATAGAAATTCTTACCAAAAACAGCGGAATTCAGAGTCTCCAACTCCGCCGGGAAAAGTTCATCCGGAATGTTTCCATATTCGGGGCGCTTTTGTTTTTGATTGCTTTCGGTTTTGTCCTTTATCAAAGCAGGAATTTAAAGCAGATCAACCGGGAAAAAGAACAGGAGATCGCTGAGCGAAAAGGCGTAGAAAAACAAGTAAAACTGTTATTGTACGAAAAGGAAATACTTCTTAAAGAAGTTCATCACCGGATTAAAAATAACATGAGTACTGTGAGAAATCTCTTGTCATTTCAGGCGAAAAATATTGATGATCCCAATATTCAGTCTATACTCAATGATGCCGTCAGCAGACTGCAAAGCATGGGTGTTTTATATGACAAGTTGTATAAATCTGAAAATCTGGAGAGAATGTCTGTTAAAAAGTATCTTCCTGCTCTTGTTGAAGAAATCATCAGTGTTTTTCCCAACCGGGACAATGTCCGGATACAAACAAATATCGATAACTTTGAAATGGACGTTGATGTGTTATCTCCCTTGGGGATCATTGTTACGGAATTGATTACCAATGCCATGAAATATGCCTTTACGGATAGAAAAGGCGGAACAATTCAAGTTAGTCTTAAAAAGAAGAATGGTGAAAACATTCTAACGGTAAGCAATGACGGTAATCCCCTTCCGACCGATTTTTCGATTAATCAGTCCAAAGGTTACGGGCTTCATCTTGTATCTCTTCTCGCGGGTCAATTAAACGGCACGATTGATATTGACAAAACCAACGAAACCCAATTCATTTTACGTTTCCCTGAGACCTGATCCTTTATTCATCGCTCATTAGTCGTCATTTAAAATTCTCCGTGCAATCCAGAATTCAGAATTCATCATTCAGAATTAATCTTTATATTCCGGTGCGTATCAAAGGAGTTTTGAATGAATAGAAAGATCTCTCTCACCGGTATCAAACCTACAGGAATTCCCCATATTGGAAATTATTTTGGAGCAATCCGGCCTGCACTCGAACTGGCGAAAGATTATGAAGTCCGATATTTTATTGCTGATTATCATGCAGTCAATTCTATCAAAGATCCTGTCCTTTTAAAAGAAATGGTTTATGAAGTCGCAGCCGCCTGGCTGTCAGCCGGTCTGGATCCGGATAAAATGCTGTTCTACAGACAGTCAGATGTACCCGAAACCTTTGATCTTACAACGATTCTGATGGCTTTTACGCCTAAAGGCCTCATGAACCGCGCTCATGCATATAAAGCACAGGTTCAGGAAAATGAAGAAGGGGGAAAAGATCCGGATGACGGTATCAATATGGGTCTTTATACCTATCCCGTATTAATGGCGGCGGACATTCTTCTTTTTGATACAAATGTTGTTCCTGTCGGCAAAGATCAGAAACAACATGTGGAAATGACGGCTGATATTGCACAGTCCCTGAATCATGTCTATGGAAAAGAATTGCTCGTTGTTCCCCAGCCCATTATCGGCGAATCCACCCAGACCGTAACAGGCCTGGACGGACGGAAGATGAGCAAAAGCTACAATAATACCATCTCAATGTTTCTCCCAAGGAAACAGCTGCGAAAAACTATCATGAAAATTGTGACCAATTCACAGGGTGTGGATGAACCCAAAGATCCGGATACCTGTAATATTTTTTCGCTTTATAAATTGTTTGCTGCACCCGAACAGCAACAAGCCCTGGCAGAACGATATCGGGCCGGAGGAATGGGATGGGGAGATGCCAAACAGGAATTGTTCGAAGTGATGGACAATTACCTGTCCCCTATGAGGGAAAAATACTTTGAAATCATTGCCAATAAACCGGGAATCGATAAAATTCTGAAAGAAGGATCGGAAAAAGCCCGTGTTATTGCCGGACGAACCGTCGCCCGGGTACGGAAAGCCATTGGTGTAAATACGTTTTATGTCTGATCAGTACAATATTGAACTGGATGTGTTTGAAGGTCCCATGGATCTTCTGTTATACTTTATCAAACGGGATGAAATTAATATTTATGATATTCCCATTGCCCGCATTACCCGTGAGTATCTGGAATATCTGGATCTGATGCAGACGCTGAACCTGAAAGTGGCAGGTGAATTTATCGCTATGGCCAGCACGCTGATGCAAATTAAAGCCCGAATGCTCCTGCCTCGGTTTTCAGAAAATGATGATGAAACAATTGAAGATCCCAGATCAGAACTCGTCCAACGGTTGGTTGAATATCAACAATTTAAAGAATTGGGGGAAGAATTAAGACAGCTTGAAGAAGACTCAATCGGGTATTTTCCCCGCAAACCGGATATCTCACTCATCAATACATCCGTTGATGCAGAAGAGATTCTTCAGAAAGTAACGCTCTTTGATATTCTTGCTGCTTTTAAAAATGTCCTTGACCGAATTCCCACAGGCCCCACCGAACACAATGTGAACAGATTTGAAGTCACAATTCATGAACAAACTGAATTTATCTATACCTATTTCATCAAGAAATCCAAAGTTCGGTTTTCGGAGGTTGTTAAAAATATTAATAAACGGGTTGTCTTGATTGTAACCTTTCTGGCACTTCTGGAAATGATCAGAACTAAGCAGGTGCGGGTTTACCAGGAAGGGATTTTTGATGATTTTACGATCGAGAAAGTGGAGCCATAAAAATCAATGGAAATGATCGAACTGAATGCAAGAATCGTGGAAGCTTTATTGGTTGCTTCTGAAGAACCGGTTACCCAGTCCAGATTAAATGAGTGCCTTGATCAGGGTCATCATGTGGATTTGAAAGAAACGGTGGATTATCTGAATGATCAGTATGAAAACGCCGGCAACAGTTTTTTTATCAAAGGTGTTGCCGGAGGGTATCAGCTGGTCACCCGAAAGGATTTTGAAGGGTATATTCGCCGTTATCTGAATCGTTCCGGTCGAATCCGATTATCCTATGCTGCCCTGGAAACCCTGGCAATCATTGCCTATAAACAACCGGTAAGCCGTCCTGAAATCGACTCAGTTAGAGGCGTAAATTCGGAAGGGGTAATCAGTACGCTTCTTGAACGGGATTTAATAACGGTTCAGGGACGAAGCGAAACACCAGGCAGACCTCTCCTTTATGGGATTACACAGGAGTTTCTTCGTTATTTCGGACTTAATTCAACGTCTGATCTTCCCAGATTGAAAGAACTGGAAGAAATCCTGAAAAATCATACGGCAGATTATGCCTATACTGAATCGCAGAAAACAGAACCCCCGGATCATAATAAAATAACTGATGTTCCGGAAGAACCAGAAACGGATGAGTGAATCTGATGCGCTTGAATAAGTTTTTAGCCCGTAGCGGTGCCGGGTCCCGCAGAAATTGTGACGAACTTGTCTTTAACGGCAGAGTTGCCGTTAATCACGAAAATGTTTTTGAACCCGGGATGACGATTGATCCTGAAAAAGATCATGTGACCCTTGACGGTGTAAGACTTTATTTGAAGAAAACCTTTACATACATCAAATTGAATAAGCCTGCCGGATATATAACAAGTTTAAAAGATCCTCATTATTCTCAAACAGTTATGGATTTGATTCCGCGGGTTTTGGATGTGCGTCCTGTAGGTCGTCTGGATGCAGACACTACCGGGGTCCTTTTGCTGACAGATGACGGGGATCTGCTGCACCGACTGACACATCCCCGCCATGGGGTTGAAAAAAAATATGATGTCCGACTCAAATGGGCTCCCAATACGGGCGAACCGGAAAACGAACTGCATCACGGTCTGACCCTTGAGAATGGAGATAACGTAAAAGGGGAGGCTTATCCCTTAAATTCAAAAAAAACCCGTTATCTGGTTGTTCTCCGCGAAGGGAAAAAACGTGAAGTAAAACGAATTTTCCGCTATTTCGGAACACGTGTGGAAAAGCTGTGCCGTATTGAATTTGCCGGTATTCAGGTAAACGATCTGCCTGAGGGAAAATGGAAGAAACTTACCCCGCAGGAAATTGCTTTGTTAAAGAAAACAGCCGGTATTTAACCCTTCCCGGTATCCCGAAACTTAATCTGTGATTTTTCTGCCCTTTAGTGTCTATGCTGTCAAAACCCCCATTCTTTTACTATATTCACAGGAATTTATAATACTTAAATAATAGAGGATTCCATGAAGAAAGTATTTTTGTTCCTGATTCTTATCATGTTTACCAACGCTGCTTTAGCCGGTTATGAGTTCACGTCCTTGTTATTCGTTCCCTGGGGAGATAATGAACAGACGGTCCGTTTCGAAACATCACCCGGCGGTCAATTCGGCCCAACCGCTTTTCGCGTGTCAGGAGATGAAATACAGATTCTGGATGCCCGAAATCAATCGGTGAAGATTTTTAAAGATAACAAAGTAGTTCAGACCCTTCCGTTTCGATGTGAAACTGCCGATGATTTTATCGTTGGGAACGGCAGTTTGTATCTGCTGTCATCCAACCGGGTGGAAAAACATACTCAAAATAAAGCGCTTGAAATTTTTGATACAAGAGATTTTAGGGATCGGATAACCGGATTATACTTAACCAATCGTGATAACATTGTCATGCCGGCAAATTCGGGAAAAACGTATTATTTGAATACGGCAAAAAAGGATAATACGGAAATCCTTGAAGGGATTGTTTTACAGGAGGAAAGGTCTGTTCAAATCAGGTTCAGCCCCGGAAACCCTGCCCGTGTTTATCTGAACAACAGACAA
>DKER01000129.1 GCA_002452555.1 Fidelibacterota bacterium UBA6817
TTGAAGCGTGCATAGGGAACATGACGGTCTAACAGTGCAGATCAGAGCGCCCAGCTCCATCCATGCCTGGTTTATCCAACGGGGTTCACCCCACGCGAGTGATGAATTGATCAATTGGGTAACCTTGTTCTGAAAACGTTTGGATGTTACTCTATCCTCTATGAGAAACAAACGTGCCATAACCCGCTTAGTATTGCCGTCCAAAACACCGTGCGGATGGTTAAAGGCGATGCTGGCAATGGCTGATGATGTGTAATCTCCTATCCCGGGAATTTTTTGAAGCGCTTCCCGGCTGTCAGGAAAGACGCCATTCAACGCTTCTACAATGGTTTTTGCCCCCTTATGCAGATTCCGGGCCCGCGAATAATACCCCAATCCTTCCCATATTTTTAAGACATCCTGCAACGATGCAGATGCAAGATCAGATACCGTAGGGTACACTTTCAGCCATTTATTATAATAAGGAATAACTGTGATAACCTGAGTCTGCTGAAGCAAGACTTCGCTGATCCAGATTTTATAGGGATCTGTTTCACCGCGCCAAGGCATATTTCGACCGTTTTTTTTAAACCATGATATGAGACAATCTGTCATTTCCCGCGAAACCTGCAACATAGCCTACCAATCCCAATCCGCTGTGGAAAATCGAACCTCAAATACAGGAATAATTGGCGTCAAACGCTTCTTTTCCTTTTTTTCAGAAAGGTATAATGCCCTGGTTGTTACAGTCCCTAAAACAGCACCGAACAGCACATCTGCCGGCCAATGTCTTTTATCGTTAATTCGGGATAAAGCTGTAATGATCGCAAGAGAATACATGGGAATTCCCGCAGCAGGCCCATGCCAGTTATACCAGAGTGTAGCCGTTGTAAAAGCAATGGATGAGTGACCTGAAGGGAATGATAAAGGCGTGTCATCCGGTCGTGTGCGACCGATGCTCCATTTTAAAGCATAGGTAAATCCCAGATTTATTGCATGAGCAGCCGCCATATGGCGTAGCGGTTCATAATAACGGTCATTCTCCAATCCCTCAAGAAGCGCTCCTGTGGCGGATACCGGGACAAACCAGAAGTCTGCAATGTAGTTGTCACAAAAATGTGCTGCTTTATCCGGCAAAAAAGGGTTTGCATAAATCTTTTCTTTATGCCGGATTTCAATTCTCGAAATGCCCAGGGATAGAATTGTCCCTGTACCAATGACCGGCAACACAAAAGATTGTTTTAAACTATTGGGAATGACAGTTGTTAAATAATCTTTGTCGGATACCGCGGCTTTTACATGTGTTGTTGACAGAATTGAGAACAACAGAATTGTTAATATAGTTTTTTTCATATAGGATTTTAAGGAATAAGCTGCAGAATAACAAGACAGGTCTGAAAGCTTATCTTGATATTTTCTTTTGTCGTTACTAATATCAATACAAATGAAAAACGGAAATTATGAGACCTGAGCTTATCCTGACAATACTGGGAATTCTTTTTTCTTCCTATTTCAGCGGAGCCGAGCTTTCATTTACGGCAGCAAATCCTGTGAAGATAAGGATCTGGGCGGATAACGGGAAATGGGGCGCCGGGCGATCGTTTCGAATGCTGGAAAACCGGGAAAGTATTCTCACGGTTATTCTTGTGGGAAATACACTGGCTAATATTCTGGCCACATCCTATGCCACTCTTTATTTTCTGACGTTGAACATGTTCAGAGAATGGCAGATAATTATCATTATTGCCGTTATTATTCTGGTTTTTGGTGAACTCATCCCGAAATCGATTGTAAGAGAACGGCCTAACCAATCGATCATTATATTTTCTATGACCATTCATGTTTTACGGATCCTTCTTTTACCCTTGACGTGGCCGGTTCAAAAACTGATACAAAGCATTTTATTTCTGACAGGCAGTCAGCCGGAGGAGTTTAGGACAGCTATCAGCAGGGATGAATTCGGGAAAAGTATTTCACTAAGCCACAAATCCGGCGTAATCGATGAAAGAGAAAAAGAATACATCCACAATGTGATTGATTTCTCCCACCAAACGGCCGGAGAAATTCAAACGCCCCGGCCTGATATAACAGGACTTCCGGTAACGGCATCGCTTTCCGAAGCCCGGGAGCTGTTTATTCAGTCCGGTTTTTCCAAATTGCTGATCTATTCTGATAATATTGATGAAATAAATGGTTTTATTGTCATTCATGACTTACTGATAAAACCGGATTCCATTAAGGATATTGTACGTCCAATCCGCGTCTATCCCGAATCCAAACCAGTATTCGATATGTTACGGGAATTTCAGGAAAATAATATCAGTATCGCTGTTGTTGTAAATGAGTTTGGAGGAACATCCGGTATTGTAACCATGGAAGATCTTGTTGAAGAGATCTTTGGTGAATTTGAAGATGAGTATGATGAAAATCATAATACGATCAAAACCCTGTCAAACGGGGATCTGGTTATGGGAGGCAGGGCCGAAATTGATGAACTCAATAAGAATTACCATCTGGAAATTCCGGAAGGTGATTATGAGACCATCGCCGGTTATATCCTTGAAAATACGGACCGCTTTCCGGCTAAAAACGAAAAAATCATCATAAAAAAATTAGAATTCACTATACTCAGAGCATCCGCCAAAAGTATCGATTATCTGAAAATCCATAGTCTGGTATGATAGTATGATCACGCTCTTCGACCGTTATCTGATTAGACGCTTTTTTGTGTTTTTTTTTGGTGCCCTGGCAGTTTTTCTCAGTATTTTTCTCGTTGTTGATCTTGTAGAAAACATCGATAAATTTATTGATAATGGCCTCAGCTTTTCGATGATCCTGGACTTTTATGTCAATATGTTTCCCTTTTACATTCATATTGCCATACCCATGGCTTCCTTATTGGCAATTGTTTTTCATCTCGGAAAACTGAATAAACTGAATGAACTGACAGCTATAAAAGCATCCGGAATCAGTTTATACCGGGTCGCGCTGCCTTTTATGCTTCTGGGGCTTGTGCTCAGTTATATCAGTTTCCAATTTGAAGATAAAATTGTTGTTCCCTCCAATCAAAGAGTGAATGAGATTAAACGGGATTATATGTCCAAACGGCGTAAAATTGACAGGCGTTTAAAAAACAATATTTTCCTGCAGCTTGAATCCGGTCGCGTTCTGAATATCCGAACCTATGATACATCGATGGATATTGGTCAGTATGCAACTCTTCAAACAATTGATAACGGACAGTTACAAGAACGGCTTGATGCAAAAAAAATCGTATGGAAAGATGATGCATGGCAGTTTATACAAGCAGAAAAAAGAACCTTTGAAAACGGATTGGTAAAGGCATTTACCTTCAGCGATACAGTTGTAATGCATTTATCGGTTACACCGGAAGAAGTGGGTCAAAAGAATTTGGATCCTGAGAATATGACATGGAAGCAATTGCGCACGTTTATCGGTAAAATCAGAGCTTTGGGACTCAATGATACGCAATGGCTTGTCAATCTTAATTTCAAAGCTGCTATGAATTTTACATCTTTTATCCTGATACTTTTTGGAATTCCGCTTGTATCGTATCAAACAAGGAGCCGGGGGCTTGGCCCGGGTATTGGTGTGAGCCTGATGGTAATTTTTATCTATGTTACTGTTTTAAAAATTGGACAGACCATTGGCTTTACGGGATTTGTTTCCCCGTTCTGGTCTGTCTGGCTGCCAAATCTGATCTTTTTGAGTTTGGGGCTGATCTTTCTTGTTAAAGCAAGAAAGTAAATTATTTAAAGACTTTTTTACTGTCTGATTCGTGATAATACTCATTAACAGGATGAATCTTGAAGTCGTCTGTAATATTGAAAACATGCCACACAGTGCCGGTTTTTCCCGGATCAGGGTAAAAAGAATTTTTTAACACACCGTTGGAAAAAACATCAACCCTGGCCTGACTTCCGCATAATCCGGTAGAATTTCGTGAACTTTTTTGACTGTAATTATGAACGGCATATTTATAGACTCCTTTTGCCGGGACGTAAATTGTCATGGTTTCCGGACCGTATCCATTTGTATCATCCCTGTCCAGAAAATTTCTACCGCCTACAAGAACCTTATTTGCCCACCATAGATGAAAAACACCTTGACCCGGAGTGGGCCCTGTAAGATGAGCATCCAAATCCGAAGGGAAATTCCCCCAGGTTAATACGATTCGTACTTCTTTCATTTTTTGTGTCATTGGTACACGCAAAAGTGTGGGGATTTCATTTAAATCCATTCGAAAAGCATACTCCGATCCTACATAATCATCTTTGGATATAACAGCTTTATAGTCACCAAATTCCTTCAGTTGAATTGCAGCTTCACCTTTAATGTCCGTTAAAGCTGAAGTAATAAGCGTTCCATTAAAATAAATATCTGCTTTAACATCTTTCAAGGGCGTTCCGTCTACTGCTTCAATCGCATTCAATTGAAAAAGCCGTAATTTTGGAAACATGCGCGGTGTCGGATAAAAGGTCCCGTCACTGATGGTGCCGGCCAGGAAAATCATTCCCGGTTCGTTGGGAATTGTTACCTTATGAGAAACCCTGTTTTTGTGATCATTCACCAAAACGACAACATCGGATTCCTGGAGTAAAGTCATCATGGATTCCTCAAACAGATCATCATCAGCAAACGAATTTGCAATCCAAACCTGAGCCTGCATGCTGTTTGTCTGATTTATCGTGAATTGCTGTTCATCTCCGGAAAATCGTTTAACGACTGATATGTTGTTGTCAGATGAAGGTTTGGTAAAATGTCCCCTTATCAGTTCAGTTTTACCGTTTTTTGTGTATTGAATTATTGCGGTTGGATCACCGGTAAATGAATTATAAGAAACAATAACATCCATTTCCTGTCCGCATAGAAAAGTCAAGGCAATGAATATAAACGAAAAAACTATACTTGATTTCATCTGTCAGTCCTGTATATTATTCTTACTTGTTTAATAACGGAGAAATTACATCGTTTTTAGGGATCTGGATCAGCACATAAACCATATCTTTCTCAATATCCATCCATCGTTCCATAACCCGGATATTTCTGAGAAGGTACTTAACTTTTTGTGCCTGGACCTTTTCCATGGTGTCCTGGCGATTGTTTTGAGTTTCAATCATTACGGTATGATATTGCACTGCCAGTCCGGTCATAATATTAAAAATTGCAAGATCTTCCGCTTTTTTCCAGGCATCGATTTTATTATAGCGGGATGTATATTCACCGATGCCGTAATAATAGCCGTTTTCAGCATAAAATGGATATTTATTTAACCAACCCGGCCGATTTATGGTTTTTACGTGAATTTTTTTGATGCTGACTTTTAGATCCGGATTGGTAGAAAATGCTTCGATAAAATCCTGGGTTATCATATTTAAAGCAGTAAATGAACCTTTTACGGGATGAAGATTACCTTTGATCTTTTTCAGTTCATCAGGTGAATAGTTGTAATAATAATCACTGTGAACCTGATCCATATCCTGATAGCGGTAGAGAGTCCCCATAGCAACACATGACTTAAAAGCACACCATGTTGTTTCTGCATCGCTTACGGTTGAACCTCCGCGCCGGGCATAACCGGTAACGATATCACTATATTTACCCGGAAACAAAAACCATTCGGGATATGTATTTTGAGCCGGTAACAAAACGGGGAAAACGAGCAAAATCAGAAATAATTTGAAGTTAGTTTTCATGAATGATAATAAAAAGGGGTGATTTTGAACCACCCCTTTTTTTGGCTTAATTTTATTTTGCTTCGTAGGCTTCCATTTCGTTTTTCAGTTCGTCATAAGCCTGGGAAGCACGGAATCGCTCATAAACCTTTGGTTTTGATTGCAGTTCATCCATGAAGGATTGATTGAAAGTAGCCGGATCTATTGCCATCAAAACATAGATGGTAATCAGTCCGTCCTTGGAAACGATTCTTTCTTCCTCAGGAAAAACTCCCCGAAGTGTGGTGCTGGCCATTGTTTTTGAAACGCTTGTGAAGGCTTCATTAACTTCAGTGTCATTGGCTGATCCAATTTCTTCGAGAAAACTTTTCTGCAGAACCTGAATCTTGGATTCCAGTCCCAGAGCCAGTTTTGCACGACCATCATTTTGAGCTTTCTGGCGCGCCAGATCCTCTCTGGAACTTTGTCCCTGGCCTACATCTGCTAAAGCACCGGCCTTACGCATTGCCTGAGCCATTTTGTTGAGTTCATTGTAAGGTGTCGTTGCTGATGATTCCTTGCTGCCGCCACAACTGCTGAGCAGGACAAGCGCAAAGACAGCAACCAACGTTAGGATAAACAACTTCTTCATAAAAGACCTCCTGATTTACTCTCTTTTTTCCATAGTTTTTAACATTTCAGTTTGAATATAGATGCAAATAAATTCACTTTCAAGAAAATCATTTATATAAGTGATTTGTTTCACTTTTTTTCATTTTGTGAGGAAATGAGTTGCTATTACTGATTTTTGTATCTTTTTTCCCAAATTTTATTCATTATCTTAAGCCGGAGGAATTATGAACAAATTATTTTTTCTGATCATGCTAACGGCTAAACTCGCATTTTCTGCCGTATCAGCTGTTGAACCTGTTTTNNATCAGAACTCCTGTCAGCAAAAGCCATTTCTGAACGCATTACCGGTATTCCCGAACTGGATTCTCTCCTGACCGAAAACCCCGAACTCAGGATCCGTCAATGGCTGCCTGCTTCAGAACCTCATGAATTTGTGGGTGACATCTACCTGAACAGAATTTATCAGATCACAGGATATACTCGTTCCAAATCAGGTTTTGAAAAAGAACTGACCCGCTTATCTTCAAATCCGAAAATTCTTTATACAGAAAAAGAACCGTTGATCAGGGCACATTCCTACCCAAGCGATCCGCGGACCGAAACAACGTATTCTCCGGATGATCCTCTTTATGCTAATCAATGGTGGATCCGCCAGATTGAAGCGGATAAAGCATGGGGACTATGGGATATTGCAGGCGGAGACAGGCCGGGCAGTAAGCAAATTATCGTGGCTATTGTTGATACAGGTGTCGAGTGGACCCATCCCGATTTAATTGATAATATCTGGCGAAACCTGGGAGAGGATTCCAACGGGAACGGCGACGTGCTGGTTAATTCCGACAGTCAGTGGCAGTTTGATCCCGGTGATCTGAATAATATAGATAATGATAACAACGGTTTTAAAGATGACTTGATCGGCTGGGATCCTGCCGGTTCCACAGGGGGCAATGAGGATAATAATCCCATGGCTGTCAAACAGGGAAACGCGCCCTCAAGTGCCCGTATGCACGGAACACACTGTGCCGGAATTGTATCCGCTACGTCGGATAATGGTATCGGTATTGCCGGTACCGCCTATGATGTTTCGGTTATGCCGGTTAAGGCAATGGCTGATAATGATGAAAACGGATATCTGTATTATGGTTATCAGGGAATTCAATATGCCTATAAAGCCGGAGCACAGATTATCAGTCTGAGTTGGGGAAGCAGTTCCTATAGTTCCTCTGCCCGTACGGTTGTTCAAACAGCCAGGAATGCCGGTTCAATTCTGATTGCTGCCGCAGGGAACGGAACGGATGACGGAACAGAATTATATGGCCGGTTTTATCCTGCTTCCTATCCGGAAGTAATCTCGGTAACGGCTCTGGGGCCCAACGATAAATGGGGTAAATGGGCAAATTATCATGAAGATGTGGATATTGCCGCTCCCGGTGAATCCATTATGTCTACAGTTTTCAGCTCAGTCGGCAGCGGCTATCAGTCCTGGTGGGGAACATCTATGGCTACACCGGTTGTTGCGGGATCAATGGCTCTTCTCATGAGTTATCTTCCGGGGCAGGGTTCACAATGGTATATAGACCAGTTACTGAACAATACCGACGAGATCTATTCGATAAATTCAGATCCTGAATATGCCGGACGTCTGGGACGCGGACGGGTAAATCCATATAAATCCATAGCAAGCATATTAAAACCTCAGTTTATTATTCACGATAAAATACTGTCGGTTTTGGATGATGATGGAGATAATGTGTTGAATCCGGGAGAATCCCTCAATATCAATCTGACGCTGCAAAATCAACCCGGATGGCAAAATGGCAAGAATATCCGGGCGGTTCTTCGTTCAAATGATGAGCAAATCCTGGTCATTGATTCTCTGGCAACGTTTCCGGACCTCTCAGCCGGTCAGACAGGGACACATACGGAATCAATAACTGTCACGGCGCTTTCAGGAGCTGTACCCGGTATAAAACAACTTGAGTTTCATGTTTATTCTGAAAATTCAAACGGCTCGCCCTTTACAGATATTCTGGAACTGCCTATTAATGTTTCACTCTATCAAAAAGGGTTTCCTGTTCCTTTGAGTGAACAGATTGTATCATCAGTTTTAGTCTGGGATATCAATAATGACGGGCGAAAAGAGATTGTTGCAGGAACTATAGCCGGAAAAATCATGGCATGGAATGACGAAGGAGATACCTTGCCCGGTTTCCCCGTAACGACAGTTGGTCTTATACCCGGCGAAATTGCTGCAGGTGATCTGAATAATAATGATACACTGGAAATGGTTGCAGCCACAACTACCGGTAATGTGATTATTTTTGACGGATGGGGAAAGGTTATAGCCACGTATAAAGCGGCCAATTCTATTGTCTCATCCCCTACAATCGGACAGGTGGATGGTGGTAATGATCTGGAAATAGTTGTGGGTACTACAGGAAATCAAATTATCGCTCTAAAAAGAGACGGTTCTGTTATTCCCGGTTTCCCTCTTAATGTAGGCAGTGCTGTCAGAACCAGTGTTTCTGTGGCTGTCTCCGGGAATTTGTCCCCGGTATTAGCCTATTCAACGAGTGGTGGTAATGTCAACCTAACCAACGCACAGGGCGAATCTCTTCCCGGTTGGCCTGTAAATTTTCCGGGTAAACGGGCAACCACACCGGTAATCGTTACTTATAATGGATCCATGATTGTTGCTGCCGGCTTGTCCGATGGATCTTTTGTTTTAATTCATGAAAACGGAACTGTTAAAAAAATCCTGCCAGGGCTTTCAACGGTGATTGCAGAGCCGACGCTTGTACGTACGGCATCCGGACCTGCATTTGCCTATCCGTATGATATCAGGAAAATTGCCCTGATTGATTATGACGGAAATTTATTTCCGGGCTGGCCTGTTATTTTTGATCAGATACCATCCAGAGTGGCAGCAGCTGATCTGAATAATAACGGAGAGGATGAAATTATCGCTGTATCGAACAACGGTAAAACAGGAAGCTGGAACCTTCACGGAGAAATGTTACCCGGATTTCCCCTCCTTTTACATGAAAGTAATTCATCAGGACCAACCATTATAGATCTGGATGGAGACGGAGACGCAGAGATTTTCGTTGCATCATCCGCTCAACTTGTCGCCTGGGATATCAAATCATTATCTGCAGCCAATCATTTATTGATGCTGGGAGGTCTTCGGGGAGGCGGACCATTGAGAAATCATCGGTATGATTATACCTTTACAGGCTTTGCTGAACATTTGATCCCGGGGAATTTTACCATCACGGGGATTTACCCCAATCCGTTTAATCCTGTAACAACCGTTACCTGGTCTCAACCCGGAGAAGGGGAAAGTATTGTGACTATTTATGATCTGACCGGCAAAGAGGTTTATCAAAGAAATATTTCTGCCGCTCAAAGAGAAAATACAATTTTGATTGATGGAAGGGGATGGAGCTCGGGACTTTATATCCTCAGAATAAAATCCGGAACAGATTATGCTTCAAAACGTCTTATTTACTTAAAATAATGGAGGACACATGAAAAAGATTATGCAACTTTTTTTGGTAATGGTCTTGGCCGTTGGCTTATACGGTCAAAATAAAAACGTGATAGAATTGCCTGCACCACAGCGCACAGGAGGCATGCCGCTGATGGATGCCCTGAATAACCGATCATCATCCAGGGACTTTTCTGACAGGGAACTTTCCGATCAGGTTTTATCAAATCTCTTATGGGCTGCTTTTGGAATAAACCGGGAGAACGGAAAAAGAACAGCCCCATCTTCTCAGGGCAAAACAGAAATGGAAATCTATGTTGCTACCGGAAAGGGACTTTTTCTGTATATCCCTGAAAAAAATGCTTTAGAGAAGATTCTCGATAAAGATATTCGAAAAAAGACGGGGAAACAGCCTTTCGTTAACAAAGCTCCCGTGAATCTGATCTTTGTGGCAAACTATAAAAAAGCCGGTAATACAAATTCTGAAAAATACAGATCTACATCCGGTATTAATTCAGGGTTTATTTCCCAGAATGTCTATTTATACTGTGCTTCCGAAGGATTATCTACAGTAGCGAGAGGATGGTTTGACCGGGATGATCTCCATAAAGCCATGAACCTTGAGGATTATAAAGACATCATATTGACGCAGACAGTTGGATACCCAAAGTGA
>DKER01000243.1:0-4174 GCA_002452555.1 Fidelibacterota bacterium UBA6817
GTAGCCGGTAGTCAGTAGGGTGGGTCGATTTTGTTTCGGTTAACGGCGTTGTTTCATTTAGATGGTTTCATAGTCGATCATGGTTTTTGCTGTTTCGTGGGTAAATAAATCCTCAATAATGCAGTTGGCAGTTGGCACTCAACAGTTGTCAGTTAACAGGCAATCAGTCCTCTTGAGCCCATGAACCCTTGAACTTTTGAACAGCGAGCATCGCGAGCCTCAACCTCTCAACCTCTGAACGTCTCAACCTCTCAACGTCTGAACCTATGAACTCTTGAGCTCATGAACCCTTGAACTCTTGAACAGCGAGCAAAGCGAGCCTCAACGTCTCAACCTCTGACAATAGCCGGAGGCTTGAATAAACAGTTCATACATTCTGTTTCAGCTTTGATGGAATCGAAAATATTTTTATTGACTCCTATTAAAAAAACCATTAAGATTACCAGCTTTTTGGCAATCGGAGGCGTAGTTCAATCGGTTAGAGCACCGGCCTGTCACGCCGGAAGTTGCGAGTTCGAGTCTCGTCGCCCCCGCACCCACAAAAATATAAGCTTTAATAAAATTGAGTTAATTGTTATGTAATTTCTGTCAACACTATTCAGGGATGGTCAACGATCAACTGTCCACTGTCCACTGCCGACTGTCCACTGACCAGTACACGGGTTCCGGGAAACATCTAAAAAACGGAAACCTAAAACAAAATAACATAAATTATGCTCAGTGCATTTAAAAACGATCACTAAGAAAACGAGCAGAACTAAAACTGAAATAACCTATGCCGGACAAACCACACATAACGTATCCCTGCCCATGGACCTATCGAATCATTGGAGAACGTTCAGAAAACATCATACAAGCCGTTGAAGAAATTATTCCGGACCGCGACTCATATGACCTGATCAAAGGAAACGTGAGCAAACATGGAAATTATGTCAGTCTTTATTTAAAGATCATTGTCCTCTCGGAAAAACAGAAAGATCATTATAAATCTGCCCTGATGAAAAGTAAGGGTATCATTATAGTACTGTAAAAACCGGGAATTGAAACAGCTATGTTTAATCACCTTTTTTACAAGAACGATTGTTTCCGTTTTTGTGAAAAGTTGCTGTTTAATAGCCGTTAAAATCCTTTTTTTAAAGTAAAATTGTATGTTATAATATGTGATTTAAACGTTTAAGATAAGCATGTAATTGATCAAACGATCAGCAATTCCATATCTTCGTAAACAAGAATAATGACGCTATTATATCTTTCTCGGAATATACTATTTATAATATAATATTGACAGCAAGCGTTGTTTGGAATAAATTTCCCCCGGGGTGGGGGAAATCAGATCACAGGATTCATATATAATATTATTACATTAAGGTTGATATATTAATATTGCTTTCATATACTCCTATATGGAAAAAATTTTACTCCGTTTGCTTTTTCTGTTCATGCCTGCTCATTTATTCGGTATTGAATTCTTTTCCTCTGAACTTGGAAGCAATGGAACGGGCTGGCTTGACTCTTCCCTGTATGACTCCATCCCTCAAACCATTGTATCTTTATCCGGCTTCAGGGGTTATGAAGGAACAGACATTCACGAAGGTGTTCTTGAATTTATGAAAGGAATAAACAATCAGGGATACGGCTTCCTGATCCGGCATCAAACACATGAATTACTAACATCTCAGTCATGTACAATTTTTTTTCGTCGTCATGCCACTCCCTTGCTGCGGGGAGCCGTTGAAATCCATTTGTTGCGAGCGTGTATTACAGGTTCGAAGCCGGATCATGAACTGTCGCTTTCCTGGGAGTTGATTATGATACCGGCCTCATGGATGTATACCAGGGTTTCATATATTCATAAGCCTGCTCGCAGCTTTCCGGAAAAGGATATGCATATATCCGTTCCCTCCTGGTCCGGAAGTCTGAGATTCATCGTTCACGACGAAGCCTTTCTTCAAGGCGGCGTCATGTGTCGAGATGGTTTTCTTCCGGATTGGTCCGCAGGATTCGGTTTCAAGGGAGGTAAATATATAAATCTAACAATGACCCGGTTCAGTTTGTCCCGGGCTTTAAATACTTCTTTTGGACTTCATTACCGGGATTGGCATATTCAATGGATTATTCGATGGCATCCGTATTTAGGTCTTTCCGGCGGATCTGCATTTGCCTGGGTTTTCTGACATCCCTTAGCGCCCAATCTCTTGCGCTATTTACAGACGACCCGGAATGGTTTCGTTTGGTGCTGGATTCTGTGGCTGCCGGCTCTGCAAAGTTCCAGATGAAAACAGGTACGGACATGCCATTTTCTCAAAGGATTAACTGCCGTTTGTCTCCTTTTGTCACCATACGCACATACAGCAGAGCCGGGCTTGATAAAAGCAATGAAACCGGTAATGTTACATTTGAATTATTTGGATTTTCCATAACAACAGGACCGGTTCTTATTTCCCATGCCAGCGGTTTTGTCACAGGCCGGGCAACGTCCCGTCAAAGACTTCATCCCGGCAGCATAAAACCAGCGCCCTATTACAACGTCCGTCTGACACCCGTTTTATCATCGCCTTTTACAGGGTTTGGCACGATAAAATTTGAAAATTTTTCCGCCACAGTATTTACGACAGAAACCAATCCGGGGTTTATGATGGGTTGGGCCGTTTCCCGTTTTTCACTATCAATACACTATTCTCCGGACCATTGGCTTGAAAGCCTTGCACAAATCCAAATACGTACATTACGAATCAGGATTAATGGATCCCTTGCCTCAGATTTGTCTCAACCCGGTCATGCCTTTGTAGAAATTGTTATGAATAACAGAAAAAGCGGCTTAAAAATCATATCCTATGCCATGTCAGAGAGATTTAACCCGCTTTATGGAAAAAATCCCTGGTTTGGCGGAACACCATTTGCCTGTTCGGGTGGCGGGGGAGGTCTGATGATCAAACCCGTCACGAATATGACAATCAATGCTTCAATATTGCAGCAAGCCAGCCGGAACAACACTAACGTTGCTATGGAATTTTCCGTCTCGGGGAAACTCTCCCAATCATGTAAATCGGAGACATTGCTCCGGTACGACTATCACCAATTTCTGGCAGCGGAGAAATCACGCCCTTATTTATATGCATATCAAACCCAAGAACGATTTACCGTCAAACAAGCTATTCATTTTGCAATAAATAAAGTGTTCATATTGCAAACAAACTGGTCTGCTGCCTATAACAAAGATTTACCATCAACAACCGGCGCAATCCTTTTACAATACAAGACGGAACATATGTTGTTAAAAATTCAGTCTTCTCAAATTTCCGGAGGAACTGCTGATCTGTGGTATGTCCGTCCGTTTGCAGGAACAGATATAAGTATACGCAAGGCCTCCAAAGGATCAGTTTCATTCCTTGACATTGCCGGCGAAATAAAAATTCAGAACCTTGCGCTTGCGTCAGGCCTGTCCTACAATAAAAATTCATTTACTGCCGTGGTTCAAATCAAATTTGCTTTGAATTCCATGAACCGGTAAATTATGTGATATGAAATTTTGGACAATAAAAACCATATTAGCAATACTTCTGTTAGAGTCTGTGCTGATTTCTGCACCCAGCTTGAATGTGAAAAAATCTGCTTATGATCAGGGTTTTAATATCTCTGTTTATGAGGTTTACGGCTATCCATGGATTTCAGCCTCTCAATTTCTGATGATGCTTGGTTCTGATCCGGTTTCAGATGTTGAAAAACACGCTGCAGCCGCGCAATTGAACGGTCATTCAATCTCCCTTAATGCCGGAAGTGCCTTTATACATTTTGATATTACAACCTATCATTTACCTGTTCCCGTTGAACGTTACGGGAGTGAGCTGGTCATCCCCCTTGGGGAATGGATTCGTTTTCTTCATACGCAAATTTATCCGGATATGGAGTATTCGCCTGAACGAAGGTTCCTGATCCTGGAACCGACATCATACAGTATTCGTGATATTGTTCTTCAAAATTTTAAAAACGGTTCTACGCTTCGAATAGAAACAAACCGCATTTTCAGAGAACAGGACATCAATATCTGGGAAGGACGAAACGGCTGGCTTTATTGTACTATATACGGTGCAACCGGCGATACAATACAATTGAACAGGGTTTATGACTCCGGAATTTTGAGAGGGATCATTCCTATTCAGTCGGGGGAAACATT
>DKER01000243.1:4185-5795 GCA_002452555.1 Fidelibacterota bacterium UBA6817
CGGAGCATAAACATTAATTTGCGCAAACCGGCGGCATTGGCAACAACAATCAATACAGACGAAACATCACAGAAGTGGCTCATTGATACCATCGTTCTGGATCCCGGACATGGCGGCAGAGATCCGGGCGCTCTGGGGGCAGACGGGACGCGTGAAAAAGATATTGTGTTGGATATTGCTCTGCGGCTGGGCCGTATGCTTGAAAGAGATCTGGGCGTGAAGGTAGTATATACCCGGAAAACAGATGTGTTTGTTCCCCTTCACCAGCGTTCAAAAATCGCGAATAATGCCAACGGAAAACTCTTTATCAGCATTCATTGCAACTCTCATGACAATCGCCGGGCCAGCGGATCGGAGACATTCCTTCTGGCGCCGCGCCTTACTGAAGAAGCTATCCGTATTGCTGAAGCAGAAAATCAGGTAATCCGCTTTGAAGAAAACCAGGAAATCTATAAAGAAATGACCGGTTCACAATATATCGTTGCCGCTGCAGCTCAAAGTACCTTCCTGAAAGAAAGTGAAGACTTGGCAGCCATGGTTGAAAAACATTACACCAAAAAACTTGGAACAAGTTCTCGCGGCGTAAAACAAGGCGGTTATTATGTTCTGATGGGCGCGTCCATGCCCAATGTTTTAACTGAAACCGGGTTTATATCCAATCGCACTGACTTGCAAAAGTTTAAAAGAGCATCCTACCGGCAACAAGTTGCAGATGCCCTGTTTCTTGCCATTAAAGAGTTTAAAAATAAACATGAAAAGCAAATCCTCGGCAACTAACCTGTCTTCTCTTCCTATTGGGATTTTTGACAGCGGTCTTGGCGGATTGACCGTTTATAAGCAGATACGGAAGCTTTTACCCCGTGAGCATATTATTTATCTGGGTGATACGGCCCGGGTTCCTTATGGGTCAAAAAGTACGGCAACAATTGAAAATTTTGCCGTTCAGATTACCCGTTTCCTCCTGGATCAACCTGTTAAGTCAATTGTTATTGCCTGTAATACAGCATCAAGTCTTGCCCTGGACTCTGTCTCTTCCTTAACAGATTTGCCGGTTATTAATGTTATCGAACCGGGCGTTGAAGCAGCACTCAAGGCAACACGTAACAACCGAATTGCCGTTATCGGAACAACGGCAACGATTGAAAGCCAGTCCTATCCGCGTGCAGTGGAAAAAATAAAGTCTGACATAATAACGCATGCCGCCGCCTGTCCCCTTTTTGTTCCTCTTGTAGAAGAAGGATGGGAAGATCACCCCGTAACATCCCAGATAGCACGGGAATATCTTCTTCCCCTGATAAAACTGGATATTGATGTGCTTATTTTGGGATGTACCCATTATCCCATATTAAAACCGGCACTAAAAAGGATTCTGCCAGATAACGTTATTATCACAGATGCCTCTCTTGCAGTTGCCGAAGCGGTAAAAAGCACACTTGAAGAAAAACAATTGCTTAACAATCATTCTGTTGCCGGAACTGATCTTTTTTATGTCACTGATTTCCCCAGAAAATTTACATCTATCAGCAGCCGGTTTCTGGGATATGAGCCGACAGACGTGCGAAAAGTTTCTATTGAAACTCTCAATACATATTCTCTAAAAACCACATGAA
>DKER01000061.1 GCA_002452555.1 Fidelibacterota bacterium UBA6817
ACGTCCCATATTTTTTCATTGGAATATATTTTATTGCGGTAACAATAATACAATATTCCCCGGAATACTTCCCTGGAAGCATTAGCCCAAAACGGATCTCTGCTTCCGCCCGAGCCGGGAATCATGCCATGACAGATAACTTGCTCAATATCCATTTTCGATGTGCAATCATTAAAGATAGTCCATCGTGTTGACCTCTGATCAATAGGATTAAATATTATATCCCTCTCCTCATTATAATTTGTCGGAATATAATCACCTTTGTTGTCGTACAGAATAATTTTTGATCCGATAGTTTGTAAATGAGTAACGACTCTTTTGAGAGTTTGAGTTTTACCCGATCCTGTTCTTCCTACAATGAAAAAATGTTTCGTCTCATCGTCAACGGGAGTTTTTATATTGGCAATAGGTATTGACGTCTTTTTTTCATTCAACAGCTTTAATAATTTACTTGAAGAAATAAATTTGGCACCGTCCATATATTTATCATCTTCTTGATTTATGGATCTTTTTCTAAAATAATGAAGGGTAAGTATGGTAATTGTAGTCAATATAATGAAAAATATTGCCAGATAAAGAGGCAGAAGTTGGAGAAACTCCTGCCAAAAAATATCCCACGCCGGTCGAAAAACTTTCATTGCATTATTAATAACTCCCCACCACATATTTTTCAAACACCAAACGCTTATTTGCCAGAACCTATCGTCAGGTATCTTAAATAAATAAAAATCCCTATCACCTAAATTAAAAATAATTAATAATGTAACACCTACGCTTAACAAGCCGGATGCAATCAAAATCCACTTGAACATTTTCATATTCATTTGGAAAAAACTGATCCAGGTTTCAAATCCCTTAAATGCTTTTTTATTATGTTTATTATCCATAATTACACTCAATGCTATATAGCGAGCTTTCCTGTTTTATTATAATCGTCTAATATTTCCTTCGCAGTTTTAAATATCTCTCCCCAAGCCTCCACGCCTTTTTCTTTACGAATATCTTCAGCCATAAGAGCGGAATTCATGATGAGCAAATTCATTAAAGATTTAATATCGCCTTCTATTTTTTTTAAATTTATAATTGTTTTTTCTTTCTCTTCCTGCCCATAGGCAAATATTATTTTTTGCCGGATTAATTCTGATAGTGAGCATTTTTTATCTGCCGCTTCCTTGTCCATTCTCATTCTTAATTCGTCTTTTATCCTGACTCCAACAACCTCTTTCATGTGTTAACCTCATAGACATCTATATTCATTAGCATATTGAGATGTTTTTATATTGTCACGTTAACTCATTGTTAACGCTTGATGTTTAATAATATCAAATATTAAGAACCCTTTTTTATTTTGTCTGTTAACTCCTTGCAGAAATTTTCTGCGTAGGGTCTCCGCCAAAACCCGCGTACCCTTGAATAAAGCTCATCTCTTGAATTTTGCATCTACCGGCCTCAAAAAGAATGATGATTAAATTTCCATACCCATCTCGATAGAATTATCCGGGGAAGGTGTTTTCTCCATGGCAAACTGATCTTTTTCCACCGGAGGCATGTTCTTTGGCTGTTCAGAAAGTTCAGTACCTTTCTCAAATTTTGAATGGATATTTATTCCGTTTTTTATTTCATCGTTGGAGATAGTATGATCCAGTGTTGATTTTTTATCCTGCGGTTTGGAAGCATGTTTGGTTAATTGATCGACATCATCGGTCAGCAAATAAAAATCTTCCTTGGCTCGTGTTGCGGCAACATAAAATGAATTGAGATTTACTCTGTCAGCCAGAGCGCTGAATATAACCTTGGTGTATGATCCTCCCTGCGATTTGTAATCGGTAATGGCATAAGCATGATCCACATAATTATAGTGGTTTAAATTTACATTAAGACGGTTTCTGCCAACACTGACGTTCATAATTCCGTTTTGATCGATGGAATTGATTTTTCCGAGTTGTCCGTTATTTACTCCCACCAGTTTATCGTTTTTCAAAAATATGATGTGATCGCCCTTGGCAAATTCTTTTATGGAATCAGCCGATCCGGATATTTTATCTCCGTTCTTGAACATATCTATTTTTTCTATGGAACCGTTATCCAGAATGGCTGTGATGGTATTATTATTTAAATCGATGCCGGTTATTTTGCCGGATGTTCCCGGTTCAATTCCATCGAATGATTTTTTAACATGAATTGTATTATCAACCTCGTAATGGGAAGAAAACCGTTTCTCAATCCCCACCAGAGAAATGGGAACCTGCGTATTGAATAATAAACCTTTGCCGTCGATAATATGATGATCAGCCAGATACGAACGGATATCGATATTTAAAATATCCTTTTCTTTATTGGTGGACGTAATGACGATGGAATTGGCCGGATCGTTTTTATACAATTCCAGAATAATGTCCCTGCGGTCATTAAAGGAAGTTCTTTCATACAGCTTATTATTTTTATCGATATGATGGATGGCGTCTTGAATTTTATACTTGCTTTTGGTGAGTTCGGCCAATTTAATCGTGTAGGCATTTTTTTGACGAATGCCTTGCGCCAATCTGACAACATGAATATCGCCTTTTTCCTGAGCATCCTGAAAAGCACGTCCGGCATCTATCGCCTGCAATTGTTTCATGTCCCCTAAAAGAATCATGCGGGCATTGTCTTCAACGGCTCTTTGAATCATGGAATGCGTCTGCAATGAACCTAGCATGGAAGCTTCGTCGATAATTCTTAAAGAAACTCCGCTGTCACTGGTTTTTTGAAATAAAAATGAATCGACCGTGCTGCCTTTTACACCGGTGGCACTGATAAATTCCTCTACGGCTTTTCCGGTCTTGGAATGGCCGCTCAAGGTGACAAGTTTTTCCTCACAGGCATCGGCAACAGCCTTAAAAATAGTCGTCTTGCCCGTCCCTGCGTCTCCCTGAACAACAATAAACTGATCGCCGGAGGTCATGACATCAATGAACAAATTTCTCTGATCTTTGGTCAAACCTTGAGGCGCAATATTTTTATTATTAATCTCAAAATTACTGATCAATCTTTCCGCTTCTTCCCTGCTCATTAAGGGACTCACCTTCCCTTTTCCCGCTTCCAGCGTCCGCAATATATTTTTTTCTGTTTCAATCATTTTGTCGGTACTGTAAATTCCGGGAGCTATTTCAGTAAAAAGTTTATTCTCGGCTTCATCTTTGTTCATCTCATTGACAATGTCGGTCTTGTTATATTTTCCCATTGCCAGAGCAAGGCTGTGTTTGATTAAATCGGACGTCGTAAATGTGGATTCTATGGAAGTAAGATCATTGACAACATGATGAATGATGCTGCCCACGGAAATGTTGCTGACTGTTTTATTTGCAGACGCCTCTGCGACCAGAGACTGCAATTTATCCATGGGATAACCGATATCAGCGGCTTGTTTGTTCCAGGAATCCAGTAAAGATTCCTTGGACAAATCCGACTTTTCCGGTCTGGTCTCCAGCGTAGCGATGACCTGTATTTTAGGGTTGGCTTCCAGAATGTTGTTGTTATCCAGAAATTCAGATTGCGCCTGTTTGATGTTGGCGGTTCTTTTGGAAAACGCATCGATCAACTCCCTGGGCACTCCGGCGATTTCATACAATCCGTTCGGTTTGCTTTCTATCGCATAACCGGTTTCCGCCAAGCCCTTGGCCATGCTTGCGTTATAAACGGCGGTAATCTCTTTCTGATATTTGAATATCTCGTCGTTGTATAAAGCCCGGTAAGAACCGTCATCCCGTTGCACCATGTTGCAGATCAAAACATGGGTATGGGAATTCGGGTCGTTTTCGCGGCTGGTCGAATGTTCGTATGCGGCAAATATACCTCTCCCCTTGGCATGAACAACATTGACTTCATAGTTAACCGTCTCCCGGTAAGCGATATAATTATCGTCAATATGTTTCACAACATCGGCAATGGCGTCTGATCTGATGTTTTTTATTCTTTCATCCCCGGCCAGATGTTCCATGATGGAAACGCTCTTGGGATCGGAAAAAACAAAATCAACGCCGGCACGGTGTTCCGTCCGCCCTTCCGCGGAATAGGTGTCCTGAACAATTTGTTCGCCGGTTAGATCGTTCCCTCTGATGATATGATCAAAATCATCTTTCCGGACGGCATCGCCCGCTTCCAGGCCGATAGCTTCCAAGCCCCCTCCCAGCCATCTGCTGTTGTTCTTTTCGCAAACCGGATCTTTCTCGTAATAATATTTACTGGCCGCCGTTGCGGATTGTGACACTGGTCCCATCATAAATTATTCCCCGATTATGGACATGATGTTTGATTTCAATGTTTCGTAATCTTCCGGCCAGCCATCGGCAACAAAAGAAGCGACTAATTTATGCAATTTAATCCTTTGGCCGTTGAGTCTTTTCGCTTCATCGTTCTTGGCTTTCTTCTTCAACAATTCCATTTTTTTCTTCAGAGCGTCGATTTTCTCGGATAAAGCGGGACTTGATTTCTTTGTTTCCTTAAGAGAATTTTTCATGGTTCAACTCCTTCGTTTTATTGATCACATATGGGGTATTTTCATAAAAGCCTGTTTCATGGCCGTCTTGAATCCCGGTCCTGAACGGTCGCTGTCCCTGAACACGGACGGAATATTATTCAGGCACGTATTGTACAGCTCCCCGGCTCCTTCATTCATCATTTCGCGGAATCGGATTTCGATATCCGCCTGCTTCTCCCTTTCTTCCAGTTCCTGAAGTTCACGAACCCTGTTCTCCATTTCCTCCACGACCTTGCGTTTATCTTCCAGCATTCTCTCTTCGAGACTTTTAAATCCCGGCGGGGGCAGATAGGTTTTGTTCCGTTTGATGCAGCCGTAAAAATAGTTTACGGGCGTGTTTTTGAGAGATGATCTTTTGTTCAGCGTTGTCAGATCGTAGCTGCAGCGCGAAAGATACAGCAGCATGTCCTCGACTTTGACCGGCACGTCGCTGAATTCTTCAATCCATCTGAGCACGGTGTCCGGTTCAAGTTTTTCTTCGATCCAGAAAGCAAAATCAGGATGCGTTGCAAATGTTTCCGTTATTTCAGTTAGTAGTAGTTCTTTACTAAATACAGTACTACTAAGTAAGTCTGTTTGCTTGAGTGTCTGATTTTCCGTCCGATTGACCGTTTGTTTGTTTGACTGTTCTTTTGAGTGTTCCTCTGTCTGTTCTTTTGCTTGTTCAAAAGATTCCATTCCTGAAGGTGTATTTAAGGCATTTCCGCTCCACGTCAAAGGTTTGCTGAAATCATAAGAAACTCCTTTCTCTTTCCAGAATTGATCACAGCGAATCTCATCAAGTTCATACTGGAGGCATTGTGTTTTAAGATGGCGGAATCGGCCCGTGTTCAGAATGTATTTATACCGGCGAAGGGTTCTTATAGCTGTGCGGACTGACGCAAAGGTCAGACCGGTGGCATAGGCAATATGATCGAGTGTGACGTATTTATTCCTGCTGTTAATCATAAAAGCCAAAACAACGCTTTGTCTTTCCGTAAAGTGGGCAAACGGCGGCGCCGATCTGTCCATCGCATCCAAAATGTGCGTTTCCGGAAAATTTTGTCTTGCAGACTGTTCTTCAGACTGTCCTTGGATGTGTTCGCTTGCTAGTTTTTTAGACTGTTCTTTACTGTGTCCCGGAGACTGATCGGTTGATTGTCTGGTTGAGCGTTCGACTGACCGTCTGTTTGATTGTTTGTCCGTTTGGTTGTCCGTCCGATTGAGTGTTTGCTTGTGTGTGCGTTTGACTGTCTGTTCTTCTGTGTGTTCTCTTGACTGTTCTTTTGTCTGTCCAAGGGCAGGGACACTGTCGCGAAACTGGCCGGAAACATTCGTGACGATTTCATCAACGAGTCTGCCCATGATATTAGATTTTCCGGCTGAACTTTTAGTCTGCATCATTGGTTTCCCTTAATCAGGGGTTCAGGTTGCCGCTTTTACTGTTTATAGTATTGATGATCTCCTCAGCAATCTTCATATAGGCAAAGGCACCCGGGGCGCTGTTTCTGTAACCAAAAATAGATTGATTGAAAACTTCCGCTTTCTGAAAATCGGTGTTCATGGGAATGCTCTGACGGAAGACTTCGTCTTCCAAAAAGGTCTTCCTTATCGCGTTGACAACCGTTTTACAGATGGATGTACGGCAGTCAACCATTGTGATCAGGAGCTTCAGGAATTTGAGGCTTGGATTATAACGGTTGCCGATATCGTCGATAAAAGCTTTGGTCTTCACCAGTCCGTTCAGTGAAAATTTGNNGATCGGATGCAATCAATGCGGAAATAACGAATACGTCCACATTGGGAGGACAATCAATGAAAGTGAAATCGAAATGACTCAAAGCATAACTGCGTACACGTTCCCGCAGCAAAAAGAGGGTAGCCTCTCCTCCCAGGATAATCCTTGGGCCGAGGATAGCCGAATCGGGAATATTGGGTATAAAATGTAAAAAATTTTTGGTTGTCGGATATATGCAGCTCTCTATATCATTATCTTTAATATCGCTGCGAGGATCTAAAACATCATACAGGCTTTTAATGATGGGTCTTTCAGTACCGTTTTGTAGGATATCCGTTGCATTGCACTGATTATCCATATCGATGATCAGAACTCTTTTTCCCAGCAGGGATAACGCTTCGCCGGTATTGATCACCGTGGTTGTCTTCGCCGTGCCGCCTTTGTTGTTGATCACGCTGATTATAGGTCTCATCATCTGTCTCCGGTATTATTCATCCAGCTTTATCGTATTTTTTTCGATATATTCAATAATGTCGGACATCTTGTACCGGATACTGCCGCG
>DKER01000040.1 GCA_002452555.1 Fidelibacterota bacterium UBA6817
TCTTCAAATCCCGGATTTCCTATGATGTTTTGCGCGTAAACCGTACCGCAAAAAATCAGGGAAATCGACATAAGTAACAATGTCCCCTTTTTCATCATTCCTCCTTTTTAGTTTGATTACCTTTTCATACTAACTGATAGCGGATATCTTAATACGACATCCGCTTTTTTTGTTAAGAGTAAATGTCAGGGTTGCTGAATTACGATGCTGACAGGGAATGGATGCCGAATTAAATTCCCAAACAGGCAGTGAAACAGTAAGATTCCCTTTTTTTTCTGTCCAATTATGATTGAAAATTAGGATATAATAAACTGAGGCTTTTTTCCAGACCCCCATTTCTAATCCTTCTCCCTCCAGGGAAAACTGCGGTTTTGGAGTCAGAGATTCAAACATAGACCTGTACATTCGGCTTAGATTACTTTTCCACTCATCTGCATGACTTGCACAAGAAAGCATTTCAAGGGGAAAGGGGCTAAACCAAACAGACCCTTTACCCACATCATGCCTGAGAAGAAATGGATAAGAGCCATTACATAATAATATTGATTCCCCTGATGTTTTCAGAATGGGACAGTAGCCGTATTCTGGATCAGTATTGTTAAGAGGAATTTCAAAGTTTTCTTTTATTGGGAATGTTTCCCGCATTTCAGAGGGACTGACGTTTAATGTTTCATCCGGAAAAAAATCCGGGATACCGAATTTGCAATCCATGTCAATTCCTGCCAGTTCATGCCATTTAGGTACCCAGCTGTCATGAGCAAAACTAAAATAAACAGACCCGCCTTTTCGAAGATATGTTTCCAGCTCAATGCGGGTTTGTTTAGTCATAAGTTTCATGCGCGGAATAACAATAAACGGGATTTCATCAGGGTTCAGAGACAAATTATGTGAATAGTGTCCCTCATTTTCCAATTCCTGTGCCGGTTCAAAAATCATTTTAATATCAAGATTTGCCCGTTTCATCAAAGAAAATGTTTCAATGTATAAATCGTACCATTTCTTAAATCCGGGTTGAAACTGAAAGGGATATTCATAATAATAATTGGAAGGAACAAACAATCCTGCGGGCTTTTGAACGGTAAATTTTTCATATTCGGAAAGCTCAGTGATTATTTCCTGAAATGCAGGAAATTCTTTCGCTGCCGGTTTCAAGGATTTGTCTGATCTGACTATACCGAAGTGTTCTTCAAAGGCGTGATGGGAATAAGGCCGTTCATCAATAAAATCAAAATCATTAAGACACCAGCCGAGGATCCCCTGTGCATCATTTATCAGAGAACTGTAAAAAACACTGCGATAATATAATGCCTGGTTTTCTTCTGAGCAGAGAGTTGTGGATGTGCCGAATTCTTCCACAATTACCGGTCTTCCCCACGCTTTAGCCATAGCCAGACGAAAAGCAGTTGTATAGGTATGATGCCAGGGACTTATTCCCCTCGGATAATAATGCAATCCTACAAAATCCTGATGTACATTTAATTTCCGGAGGTGAAAACCTGTTTTCTCACCGATTATTTCAGGACACCATGCTCCATCTCCCACACTTACCGGACGATGGGGATCGGCTTCTTTAATTGCAGAAATAACGTTACCTGTCCACTTCGTAATGATGGTTGGATCTGCTTCTTCAATATAATTGGGAAGTTCGTTGGACAGTAGCCATGAACAAATGGATGAATGATGTTTAACGGTATTAACAACCGTCAGGATAAAATTGAGTGTCAGGCGAACAACATCTTTGTCGCTAATAAAATTTTTCTCATGTCTCCATGGAACATCCCAGTTTTCACCGGACATATGTCCCACAATAAACGTGATCATACAGTAAAATTTATGCTTATCACACAAAGAGAGATATTCTCCAAGACGTTCTAGCATTTCAGGACGGACGGAACCTTTATCATCCGTAAAATCCGGCATAAACAGAAAAGGCCTGCAAACATTCATACCAAGATGTTTCATAAGGAGAATATCTTCTTCCAATTCATCAGGATTCCATTTTGTCCACATATGAACAGCTGACGAAGCAGGCCAGTAGTTTACACCCAGAAGAAAAAAGGGCTTATGATCTTTAGTTTTAAAGAGACGTTGGATCAATCCGGCATATTTCCTTATACATTATTTTAAACATTTACTGCTTTCCCGAATAACCAGTTCGACGGGTATGATACGCGTCTGCGGCATTATATTGGGATGACATATTCTTTCATAAAGAAGTTTATAAGCTTCTTTTCCGATATCCAGTTTAGGGACTTGAAGTGTTGAAAGTTTGGGAGAGCTGAATTCGGATGGGGGAATATCATCAAATCCGATAACGGCAATATCTTCAGGAATTCGTTTTTTCAATGACTGAATTCCGGAAATAACACCCAAAGCAGTTGTATCATTACAACAAAAAACGGCATCAATATCAGGATAGGATGACAAAAGACTTTTAATGCCCTTTTCCCCAATTGCACGGGACGTTTCCGATTCTTCGCAAAAACTGTATATTTCCGGATTTTTTCTGGATATGAGATTGTATTTACTAAGCACATCAATATATCCCCGATATCGCTCTTTGATTGAAGGGTGAAAAAAGGTTCCCCCTACAAAAGCAATTTTTTTTCTTCCCTGTCTGACAAAACATTCAACAGCCCTGAAAGCACCGTTATAATTATCAATTTTTACAGAATTGTAATTCTGTCCAGGGATTTCATAATCAATGAGAACAAATGGGATATTATTGTCATCAAGATATTTAACCAATTCAAGCGGTACTCTACCTGCCAGGGCCACACCGTCAACATCCTTGTATTTTAGAAACCGCGGGAGGTCTTCCTTCGGGTCAAAATGATCATTGACGGTTGTAAGTAAAATGTAATAATCATCCCGACGGGCAGCATATTCCATACCAAGAAATACCTGACTGTAAAACATTTCTACTTCTGAAAAGTGACCTTCCCACAGGATGTATCCAATATTACCAGTCTTTTGTGTGGCAAGTTTCCGGGCAGAATGAAGCGGTTTATAATTCATCTCTTCCATGATTGATAATATTTTATCCCGCGTTTCATCTGCTACATATCCCTTACGGTTCAATACCAAAGAAACCGTTGATATTGAAACACCGGCTTTCCGTGCAATATCTTTGATCGTTGTTGCCATAATTATCTCATTATTTTTATCGAAACGTTTTAATTTATTTTATAATATAATCCCTGTCAAGCATTATATTATGGGTAAGGAAATATTTTTCAATTAAATTGATATGAAAAAACGAATGAACGCAACAAATGAACAGGGCTTGTCAAAATGAAACAACCGTACATACTGTATGATAAACTGGTTTTATCGCCCGGAGATATTGATCTGAACCAATGTCCCATACATGTTAAAACTGGAATTGAGACATTTATTCTCGGAGCATTCAATCCCGGAATGACACGTTTGCCCAATGGAAATCTGCTCCTTATGGTTCGCATTGCAGAAGCTGTCAAAGAACCGATCAAAGAGGGGCGATTCCGGTTTATCCGGTGGGCTCCCGGAAATACATACGAGATTGAAGAACATCCCACGTATCAGTTGGATACAAGTGATCCACGAAAATTCAGGTTTTTGGAACATAAACATATCCGCGTTTTTGGGCTAACATCCTTTTCTTGGCTGCTTCCGGTTGAAATGACACCGGACGGACTTAATATTCTAAAACTTCATTACGATAAAATCATAGAACCGACCCAATCCTATCAGGAATACGGAATTGAAGATCCGAGAATTTCCCGTATTGGTGATGATTATTTCATGACAACCTGTTCTGTCAGTTCACAGCGTCATTCAACAACTCTGTATCAATCCAAAGATGGTCTTCATTACACACTTCTCGGTATAATCATGGATCATCAGAACAAGGATATGATACTGTTCCCCCAGCGAATCAATGAAAAGTATTATGCTCTGACTCGGCCATTGGGTGAATTGTATTTTACAACCGGATCAGACAGCACTGATCTGCCCGGTCCTTCAATTAATCTGTCTGAATCGCCAAACCTGTTTCACTGGAAGCCTGTTGAAAGTTTTTTAATCCGTGCACGGCAAAATTCCCTGATATCATACAAACTGGGTGGAGGTGCCCCTCCCCTTCTCACAGATCGGGGTTGGCTATGTTTCTTTCATGGCGTGGGAAAATTCGGAACTGTGGGAAAATACCGGACTTTCTACGCATTTCTGGACAAAGATAATCCGGAAAAAATATTAAAGTTAAATGATAAAAATCCTGTTTTGGAAGCAAATC
>DKER01000019.1 GCA_002452555.1 Fidelibacterota bacterium UBA6817
GTATCATATAAAATAGTTTGGTAAATGTTTTAGTCAATTATTAAATTTGCAAGCTTGAAACGCAGTCCCGGAAATGTTTTGAGCTAACATCACGGTGACTCCGGGTGAAGAGAGTCACATAAACGGAGGAATTCGACTTTGAAAACGTATACGGCAAAACCGTCGGAGATCGTTAGGAAGTGGATCTTAATTGATGCCACTGATTTGGTTTTGGGCCGGTTATCCAGTGAAGTTGCCCAGTTACTCAGGGGCAAGCACAAGCCCACATTCACCCCGCATATAGACACGGGTGATTTTGTTATTATCGTGAATGCCGAAAAAGTGCGGTTAACAGGTAATAAAGAGCAATATAAAACATTTTTCCGTCATACGGGGTATCCCGGAGGGACCCGTTTTACAAGTTTAAGGGAATTACGTTCAACCCGCCCTGAAGATGTGATTACGCGTGCCGTCAAGGGAATGCTTCCTCACAACCGCTTGGGCCGGCAGTTAATCAAAAAGCTGAAGGTTTACAGAGGGGCTGAGCATCCTCATGAGGCACAGCAGCCGGAAACCTGGAATCTGAAAAAGGAGTTGAGTGTCAATGAATAAGAATGAATACATTGCCGTTGGTCGGCGTAAATCAGCCATCGCCCGGGTACGGCTTCGTCCCGGAACAGGTAAGATCATTGTCAACAAAAGGCCTTTGGAAGAGTATTTTGGGCGGGAGACGTCCCAAATGATCGTCAGGCAGCCTCTTGAAGCAATCAAGATCAGTAATGCATACGATATAGTGGTTACCGTTCATGGCGGCGGTCCAACCGGTCAGGCCGGAGCGATCCGACACGGTTTAAGCCGTGCTTTGACCATGGCTAATCCGGAATCCCGTTCCGTTCTGAAATCCGCCGGTTTTCTCACCCGCGATCCCCGCAGGGTTGAACGGAAGAAATATGGTCTGCGTGGCGCCCGTCGTGCTTTCCAATTCTCAAAGCGTTAACCGTTTATCGGAGATTTTAATGAGTAATATAACATTAGAAACATTATTAGGAACCGGTGCCCATTTTGGACATCTGTCATCAAAGTGGAATCCTGCCATGAAAGATTATATCTACATGGAAAAAAACGGGATTCATATCATTGATTTGAAGAAAACAATCCAATCTCTGGAAGAAGCCGCAGAATTTATAGGCAATATTTCGCGACAGGGCGGTGAAATCCTGTTTGTCGGGACAAAAAAGCAGGCTCGTGCCGTTATCGAGGATGAAGCGATACGGAGCAACAGCCATTATATCACAGAACGCTGGCTCGGCGGAACGCTGACCAATTTTGTCACCATCAAACGCTCTATCCGGAGGATGATGCAACTTCAGCGGGACAGCGAAAGCGAAGATGCCTGGTCTAATCTGACCAAGAAAGAGATTCAGGGACTGAAAAGAGAAAAAGAGAAGCTGGAATCCCTGCATCGCGGCATTAAAGACATGAAAAAGCTGCCTGATGTACTTATTATAATTGACACCGTGCATGAAAAAATTGCTGTTGCCGAAGCTAAAAAATTGGATATTCCCATTATTGCATTGCTTGATACCAATGCTGATCCCAATATCATTGATTATCCCATTCCCGGTAATGATGATTCAATACGGACTATACAGTTAATAGCCCGTCGTTTGGCTGATGCGATTCTGGAAGGACGAGGCTCAAAAAAAGTGTTGTCTGAGGAAAAAAAGGAATCAGCTGAAAAGGAAAATCCGGTTCAAACTGCAACAACTGAAGACGTGTAAAAGGAGTTCTGTTCCTATGACTATAACAGCCGCTATGGTAAAAGAGCTTCGGGAAAAAACCGGAGCCGGTATGATGGATTGTAAAAATGCCCTGAACAAAACAGACGGTGATCTTGAGAAAGCCGTAGATTATCTGCGTGCTCAGGGAATTGCAAAAGCAGAAAAAAAGTCCAGTAGAGCAGCTTCAGACGGACTGGTCTGGGCTTATATCCATCAGGGTAATAAACTGGGATCGCTGGTTGAAATTAACTGTGAAACAGATTTCGTGGCCAACACTGACGAATTCCAGAGCTTTGTAAAGGATGTTGCCATGCAGGTCGCTGCCTCTGCTCCCATTGCTATCCGCCGCGAAGATGTTGACCCCGATATTCTTGCCCGTGAAAAGGCAATTTATAAAGAACAGATCATTAATGAAGGCAAACCGGAACACATTGCGGATAAAATTGTTACGGGTAAACTGGAAAAGTTCTACAAAGACAATGTATTGCTTGAACAGCCCTTCTTTAAAGATCCTGAAAAAACCATTGAAATTTATCTGAAAGAGACCATCAGCAAACTTGGTGAAAACATCCAGATTGCCAGATTTTCCCGGTTTGTTTTAGGTGAAAACAGCAAATAAATTTGACCAATAATCAGGAGTCTGTTGTGCCGGACCTTCCTTATCAACGGATTTTATTGAAACTGAGCGGAGAAATTCTTGCCGGTAACAACGGAACGGGAATTGATCCTCCGGTTGTTACCTATTTTGCCAGGGAAATTAAATCTGTCTATGATCTTGGGGTTCAGATTTGTCTCGTCATCGGCGGAGGAAATATCTTCCGCGGCGGTGCCAACACCCAGACAATAGACAGGGTTACCGGAGACTATATGGGTATGCTGGGGACTGTGATCAATGCATTGGCCATACAGGATTCCCTGGAAAAACACGGGATACCAAGCCGTATTCAAACCGCCTTGAGCATCACACAGATTGCAGAACCCTTTATCCGAAGAAAAGCATTGAGACACATGGAAAAAGGGCGGGTTCTGATTTTTGCTGCCGGAACGGGAAATCCGTTCTTTACCACCGATTCAGCGGCTGCATTACGCGCTGCTGAAATGAATGTTGATGCCGTATTAAAAGGGACAAAGGTTGACGGGGTATATGACAAGGATCCTGTAAAATATCCCGATGCAAAGCGGTATACAAAACTCTCATACACAGAAGCAATCGAACAAAATTTAAAAGTAATGGATATGAGTGCCATAGCCCTGTGCCGCGAGAATCATATTCCAATAATTGTCTTTAATTTCAGGAATGAAGGCAATTTGGCACGGGCAGTCAAGGGTGAACCGATTGGTACAATCTTAGGAGGTTTATGATGTTGGAAGCATTGTATAAAGAATGTAAAGAAAAAATGCAGAAGAGCACGGAACACATTCGTCATGAATTGGCAACGATCAGAACCGGACGTGCTTCTACGGCATTACTGGACGGTATAAAAGTAGATTATTACGGCAATCCAACACCTCTTAATCAGGTTGCCAATATCACCGTTCCCGAAGCAAGACTTCTTGTTATTCAACCCTGGGAAAAAAATATGCTGCCTGTCATTGAGAAAGCGGTCTTGGCCAGTGATCTGGGATTAAATCCTTCCAATGACGGACAGGTAATCCGGCTTCCCATTCCCCCCATGTCCGAAGAAAGACGCCGGGATATGTCACGCCTGGTTGGCAAAATTTCTGAAGAAGGACGCATCAGTATCAGAAATATTCGCCGGGATTGTAATGATCAGATAAAAAAATTGGAAAAGGACAGCACCATTTCAAAAGATAATGCAGCTGACGGACTGGACGAAATTCAGAACATTACCAATGAATATATCAGTAAAATTGATGAGCTGTTCCAACACAAAGAAAAAGAGATTATGGAAGATCAGTTTTAATCCGATATTTATCATATGAAATAGAAAAGCCCCGGAAATCCGGGGCTTTTCCATTTGGAAAGGAAAACTTCCTTTGACTAAATGGCTGTGATTAAAGGTCTTTTACTAAACTTCTCAAAACAATCATACATGAAGTTCAGGTTTTTAACCAACGTAATATCACAAACAGAATAATAAAGAGAAGTACCCTGCCGGCGGTATTTTACCAACCCGGCATGTAGTAAAACCCTGAGGTGCTGGGATGTGACGGCCTGCGATTCCTCCAGATAATCCCGTATGTCCATAACACAATGCTCTGAACGATTCAAAAATATTAAAATCTTAACTCTTAGCGGGTGACTCAATACCTTGCATGTTTTGGAGATGACTATTGATTTTTCTTGCTCGGGCACATCATTCATCTTCAATATCCTTATGCAATTTCAAAATAATATTAGACAAAATATTTTAGCAAGTCACTACTACAAAAATACTACATTTGAAATAATATGATGATTTATGCGGAAAAATATTTTTTGACAAATTGGAGGATATAAGGCGTATTTATTTTTATATTAGGCCTGATTTTAATTAATGAAAACGGACACGTTACAGAAAGGAGGCTGACCCTTGATAAATATCATTTGGCTTGGTATGATCGTAATCGGAGTATCTGTTGCCTCGATAGATTGTCTGATTGATTTTACCAACGGGACTTTAACCTGGAATCCCTCGCTTGTCCCCTTGGTAGACCTGACAACCGGCGTTTTTGAGTCGGTAAAATTTGCCGTTACGCTTGCCATAGGATTGGTAGGTATCATGTCGTTGTGGCTTGGACTCATGAAGATTGCGGAGAAATCCGGCTTAATACAGATAATAGCCCGTGCAGTAAAGCCGGTTATGATCCGCCTTTTTCCTGATATTCCCGTTGAACATCCGGCTATGGGTTCTTTGATCATGGCTATTGCAGCCGGCATGCTGGGGCTCGGGAATTCTGCCACGCCCCTTGCTCTTAAAGCCATGCAGGAAATGCAGAAATTAAATAAATTTAAGGAAACTGCATCAAATGCAATGTGTATGTTTATGGCCATGAGTACATCCAGCGTTACGATAATTCCTGCAACCATCATCGGAATCCGGGCTGCCGCAAACTCTTCCAATGCATCAGAAATAATCGGACCGGTAATTTTGGCTACCGGAATATCAACCACTGTAGCAATTATCATGACAAAACTCTTGGAAAAACTGCCCCGGTACCGGTATCCGGAACAAGCCGATGCTCAGGAACAGGATGGCAGTGTTGAACTCACGACCGGTAAGGAGGAATAAAGATGTTTCAATCAATATTAAACGCCATATCTGCTTTGGCCATTCCGTTGATTATTGTTTTAATTCCCATATATGGTTACCGAAAAGGCCTGAAAGTCTATGAAGTATTTGTTGTCGGTGCCAAAGAAGGATTTGATGTTGCCCTGAGAATTATTCCCTATCTGGTTGCTATTTTTGCTGCTATCAGCGTATTCAGAACCTCGGGAGCAATGAATGTCCTTACCTGGGCTTTAAGTCCTGTTACCGGTCTTATCGGTATGCCCGGAGAAGTGCTGCCTTTAGCTTTTATGCGGCCTCTCTCCGGTAGCGGTGCTTTGGGGATTGTTTCTGAACTGGTTCAAACACACGGACCTGATTCTACCATCGGCAGAATGGCATCCATTATGATGGGTTCCACGGAAACGACTTTTTATGTTCTGGCCGTTTATTTCGGATCTGTTTCCGTCACAAACTCGCGCCATGCCGTTCCCGCTGCACTTACAGCTGATCTGGTAGGTATGATATCAGCCGTCGTAATAACAAATATTATTTTTGGTTAATCCGGGTTAAAAACAGGTTAAGACTGAATACGATTTGTTTGAAAAATGGTTTTTTTATGACAAGATTTTTTGAAGTTTAATTACCAGCTTTTGACCAGTTTAAACTTATGACAACTTGTTTTCTCTTTTTCCTGCCGCATTTCGGTGAGTCATGCCCCATTCCGTGACGTTTTCCGCCTCATCACGGTTTAAGACAGGTCCTTCTTTGCAAAGGCGGATACCCGATCCGTCAACCACACATTGGCCGCAGATACCGATGCCGCATTTCATGTATCGTTCAAAACTGATTTCATAATCCAGTCCGTTGCCGGCGGCTTCTTCCATCACCCGTATGAGCATTCCTTCCGGACCTGATGAATAAATGTGGGACAGTTTACTCCTGTAGATAATTTCTTTTATAAACTGTGTCACTAGTCCCTGATACCCTATCGATCCGTCTTCCGTGACAAATGTGGTCGGAGCCCATTCAGAGAATTCTGTAACAAAAGGGATATCCTTTTCTGATCGGCCGCCCAGTATGACTTCAAAATGAAATCCTTTAGCCCGCAATAGTCTGGCCAGATAGTGCAGCGGGACAATCCCCATTCCGCCGCCAATAAGAAGAGAATGCTGATGGAGGGTAAACCCTTGTCCGAAAGGTCCCCGGATCCCTATCAAATCACCCCGTTTCACGTTCATAAAAGCCCGCGTGAATGGACCGACAGCTTTGATTGTAATCTCCATGATTCCCTGATAAACATCCGATACAGAAAACGGTTTTTCATCAACACCCGGAAGCCACAGATTAAAAAACTGTCCCGGATGTATCTGTTCTTCGATCTGAGTAAAATAAAAGCTTTTCATATCTGGATGATGTGTTTTCACATCCACAACAGGGTATGTCTTCATTTTGTCACTCATGAGCCTTACCCCTGATTTCCTGCAGGTTCTTCATTTTTCTTTCTGTCATCCAGTCAAGGAGTCCGGCATTAATATTTGAAAACACATCCAAATCCTTATAATACACGGCTGAACCGATACTCACCAGTGAAGCGCCTGCCATGATCATCTGCAAGGCATCATCGGTTGTGGTTACACCTCCTGTGGCGATAACCGGCAGTTTGACAGTTCCCGCAATTTCCCAGACCGCTTTGAGGGCAATGGGAAATATGGCCGGGCCGGAAACTCCTCCGACCTTATTCGCCAAAACAGGTTTCATAACACCTGTATCAATCAGCATTCCGGGACCAACCGTATTAATTGCCGTAATGGCATCGGCTCCCGATTCCTCACAAACATGGGCCATTTTTGACAGGGATTGACAATGAACCGTTAATTTGATGCTGACAGGAACGGCTCCGGCTGCATGTTTGACTATTTTTGTAATTGCTTCAACATCCCGGAAACTCGCGCCAAAGGGAGTCCCGAACTCTGATTCAACATTGGGACATGAAACATTGACTTCAATTAAATCGGGCTCTGACTCAGCGGCTAAAGCGGCTGTCCGGCCAAATTCTTCCGGCGTTTTTCCAAAAATTGAAGCAAAGATCAGTCCTTTACTCAGATTCCGCAGTTTACTGATCTCCTTATTCATCTCTTCAGCTCCGGGATTGGAAAGTCCGACTGCATTCAATAAACCGTTCTCAAACGGCAAAATGGTTGGACAGGGATGACCTTTTCGCGCTTCCATACTGAAAGATTTGGTTGTGACAGCTCCGGCGCCTGCATCCAGAACTCGTTTCATGGAATCGGCCGTTAAACCCAATACCCCCGAAGCCAACACCAAAGGTGATGACATTTTTTTAGTCAGAAAAGTAACGCTAATGTCCGGTTTCATGAAAGAACTCATATTATGGGAGACAGTTCATGAATGGAAAAAACCCGTTCACAGTAAACACAGGTTACCTGATTCTGGACCGGATCTGTCAGTATGAACTTTGATTTCAGTCCGGGTTCATTCTGGGTTATACAACCCGGATTCAGACACTTTAATAGATTGATCATGTCGTGAGGCGGTTGAACTGACACTTTTTCGACCACTTCAAAATCACGGATCCGTTTTATCGTTACACCCGGAGAAACAAGGGAAATATGTTGTATTGTCCGTTCACAGAGGTCATCTTTCTGAATTTTTATCATATCCTTGGCCCCCAGCTTGTTGCTCTGATAATTCATGCCAAATGTAACGGGGATATTCTTCATCCGGGGATCCCTTTCCAGAATTTCCAAAATTCTCACGCCATCTCCGGCCGGGATGTGATCAATAACAATTCCGCTGCGAATTTTCGGGATCATTTGAATTTTCTTATCACTCATATTGCCACCTCAAAAATATTCAGAAGAATAGCTTGTCTCATTATTAAACCGTTCTTTGCCTGTGTAAAATATTCTGCATGGGGTGTTGAATCCACATCGGGAGCAATTTCATTCACACGGGGAAGAGGATGAAGCACTTTCAGTCCCTCCGGCGCCGCTTTCAGCATCTGGGCATTCAGACAAAAGGAATCCTTTACTTTTTCATATTCAATATCATCCGGGAAACGCTCTCGCTGTATTCGGGTCATATATATAATGTCCGCATAGGGAATGGCATCTTCAAGTTTTTTTGTTTCAACAAAGGTCACGGGGAAGCCCATATTTACTTTCTTCAGATATTCCGGCAGCCGCAGCGATTCGGGAGAGACCAGCATAAACTCATTTACTTTGAATTTCATGAGTGCCTGAAGGAGTGAATGGACCGTTCGGGAATATTTCAGATCTCCCACAAAAGCAATTCTTAATCCTTCGATTTTATTAAAATTTTTCTTGATGGTATAGAGATCCAGCAGAGTTTGCGTGGGATGCTGATTGGTGCCGTCTCCTGCATTAATAACAGGCAGAAAACTGATCTGGGCAGCATGTCTTGCCGTTCCTTCCCTGGGATGGCGGATAACGATCACATCCGAATAGCTTTCCACTGTATGAATCGTATCGGAAAAGGATTCCCCTTTGGACACGGATGTGGCGCCCTGTTCTGCAAACCCGATTACATTTCCCCCCAGGCGGTACATGGCTGCTTCAAAACTCAAACGCGTCCGTGTGCTGGCTTCAAAAAACAGGGAAGCCATGATCTTGCCGGACAAGAGCCGAAATCGTTCCTCAAGGGGAATCTGCTCAACTTTTTCAGCAGTTTTCAGATAACACTGAACATCTTCAAGTGTGAGATCATGCATGGAAATAACATCTTTTTTCATGGATTACTCCATCATAACTGTTTGTTTTAAATGGTTAGAAACATCCTGTAAATACATTTCCGGATCCTCGGCATTCAGCAGAGAGCGGCCCACAATGAGGTAATGGTTGGCAATCATGGGAAAACGGGCCGGATCCCCTCCCTGGCTTCCAAAACCCGGTGAATAAAATGTACAGGTATCATCAAGTCCGGCTTCCCGGAAAATCCGCTCTGTTTCTTCCGGTTTCGTCAGGGGAACGACAAAGTTTCTCACGCCATCCGAAAATGCCAGCCGGTACATATCCGTTCCGGCTGTATCACGGATAAATCCCCCTTCCGATTCCAAATAAGCGGCATGCGTCATAATTCCGCCCACAATGACTTTCAGTTCTTTTTCCTGCAGAGCCTGATTCCATGCTTTCAGCGTTTCCGGACCGGCTTGCGGAAAAAGGATGACCTCCTGTATTCCGGAACGTTTCATAATACCGGCAAAAAGCTTACCGGTTGACGGAATATCGGTTGCCGCTTTCTGATGGTCATAAATCAGCGGTTTTTCTGAGTGTTTTTTGATCAATTCACAGATATCCGGCAGGCCGTACATCAATCCCAGGGTGAATCCGAGTTTATAGCCGTAAATCAAGGGATGTTTATCCACTGCCCGGATCAGGTTTTCCAGTTTGTCCAGATCTGTCAGATCAAGTGCCGGAATAATTTTAATCGTTTTTTTCATCGTGCTTATGCTCCATTGTAAAAATCCAGTAAAATTCGTGACAGATCCCGGTCATGTTCAACCATATAATCAATAATATCCTGAAGATTGATGACTGATTTCAAGGGTATGGGAAAAGCTTCAAGTTCAGATTTTCGTCTCCGGTCAACGGCAACTGCTACACCGGTTACATTCACATGAAAAACCTCATAAATCAAATCCATGGCTTCCCGCTTGGTGCCGCCCGTCGTCATCACATCATCAACCATGACAATCCGGCTGTTTTCATCCGGCAAATGACCCACAAAAATTCCTTTTTCACCGTGACCTTTTTGTTCCTTACGATTATAGAACATCTTCAAAGTGCTGTTCTCTCCTGACATCACAACGGCCGTAGCAATCGAAATTCCTTTGTACGGCGGTCCATAAATATGGGTCGTTCCTTCAAAATAAGTGGAAATGACATCAATAAAAGCAGAGCCCATGATGCGAAGAGCGTCAGATGATGCCACATTCCCGAGGTTTAAAAAAAACGGAGATACGATCCCCGATTTCAGAGTGAATGAACCAAATTTCAGCACGCCTTCCCGAAGAAGGCATTCAATAAAACCGTTTTTATGTGCAGTCAGCACTCAGAATCTCCTTTCCTTTTATCGTTTTATCAAACCCGGAATCATGATATACCGTATTGCCGTTGACCATAGCCAGGCAAACCGAATAGGGCAGATTTTCTCTTTCGTAAGGATTATAGGACGCTTTAGTTACGATGTGATCATCTTTTTTCCGTGAAACGGCGATAATATCTGCCTGTGAACCGGGTCTGAGTCCGAGCATATTCTTGACGCCATAACATTCGGCAGCGCCCCTCACAAGCAGATTTGTAACGCGTGACCAGGGAATGACATTCTGATCTGCAAGTTTTAAAACAGCAGGAACGGCCCATTCGATGCCCGGTATGCCCGAAGGGGGATTGGGCAGTGCTTTTTCTTCAGGTAAATGAGGGGCATGGTCTGTGCCGATAAAGTCAATAATTCCTTCACGCACTCCCTCCCGGAGCGCTTCCCGGTCTGCGGCATCCCGCAAAGGCGGATTGACACAATACGTCGAACCGTATTTCTGTTCATCGTCTGATGTAAAATAAAGATAATGGGGCGCTGTTTCACCCCACACATCAAAACCGTCCGATTTCATATCTTTCAGCCACTGAATATCTTCGATTGTCGAAGCATGGCATAGAACAACACGAGGCCGGTCTTTCCGGTCAAGGGCTGTCAGAACCCGTCTGATTTTATCATGAGCCCGGATAATTGCCTGCCGGTTTCTCTTCAAATGGTGAACAGGTGCATTGGTGAACGCACTCTCATCCTCGGCGTGAACGGCGATCCGCTTTGATAATTTAAACAGCTGCATGAGAACATCTTCCTCAA
>DKER01000100.1 GCA_002452555.1 Fidelibacterota bacterium UBA6817
AAAGATCTTTGCTGTGAGTTGAAAGGTAGGCTGCTATGTAAAGAATCAGGGTAAAGCGAACGACCTCTGCCGTTTGTATTGTTATAAATCCGGTTTTAATCCATCTTGCAGGTTCAGACTGGCCGGTTGCCATGTTTTGTATAAAGGGAATTAAAACAACAAAAAGAGTCATGATATACAGGGGAATAATGACTCTTGGGATTTTTCTGTAGTCAATTAAATAAAGGGCCGTTCCGGATAAGAAAGCGATAAAAAGACGTTTCAAATGCTGGAAAAAGTAAGAATTGCTGTCACCGAATTTCTCAAGTGAAATCTGGCTGCTTGCTGAAAATAACATGATTGCACCCAAAAGGATTAACAGCCCAAGAACAATTTTCAGGGTGTAAATATAGGTTGGGTATGTTATTGTGTTTTGACTCATTTCAATTTTTTTACAATCTCGATGAAATGTTCACCCCGTTTCTCAAAATTATCATACTGATCAAAAGAAGAACAACCGGGAGACAGGAGAATGATGTCACCTTCTTTTGCGTTTTCATATGCTTTTTGGACTGCTTTTACCATGGTTTTACAGTGAATAATTGTGTCAGTTTCCAGTTCAAATTCAATGATTTCTGCTGCTTCCCCAATGGTGTATATGTTGGTGATTTTTTCAAGCTGTTCATTAAGGGGAGTAAAGGGGATTCCTTTGTCCCGGCCTCCCAGAATCAGATGAACCGGTTTTTCAAAACTTTTCAGGGCGACAACGACAGAGTCAACATTTGTTGATTTTGAGTCGTTATAAAACGAGATGCCATTTTTTTTGTCCACAAATTGCAGTCTGTGTGGAACACCGCAAAACGTTGTCAGAGATTCAGTCACTCCTGCAGATGATTCAAGGAAAGATGCCGCAGCTGAAAATGCGCTCATAATGTTGTATTTGTTATGTATACCCGGTAGAGGTATTTTGGATTCTTCAATTTGGTATTCGACATTTCTTATTTTAAAGTTGAAATATCCTCCTTCAAAACTGCAGACTCTTTCAGGATTTTTTTTCATTGTAACGGGTATGATGCGGGATTTGACGGTGGAATATTTAACAATATTGGGATCATCGATATTCAATACGGCTGCTCTCTCGCGGGATTGATGATTAAAGATATTCATCTTTGCCTGAACATAGTCCTCAAAAGACCGGTATCTGTCCAGATGATCAGGGGTCAAGTTGAGCAAAACTGCAGTATGAGGAGAAAACAACTGGATATTTTCCAGTTGAAAACTGCTGACTTCAACAACATAAATGGGATGTCTGTCCGAATCCAGGGATTGGTGGATTGCTTCAGAAAACGGGAAACCGTTATTTCCGCAAGCTACAGCATCCAACCCGGCCTTTTTCAGAATATCTGCAGTCAGTTCTGTGGTAGTCGTTTTTCCGTTGGAACCGGTAATGGCGATTGTCGGTGTATCCGCAAACCAGAAGGCTGCTTCAATTTCTGATACAACCGGTACATTGTTCCAGCGAAGTTGATCGGCAATTTTTGCTCGTGTCGGAATTCCCGGACTGATTACCGCAAAGTTTGCATCAAATAATTGTTCGGAATGAACACCAAACTCATATTCAATACCCCATTCATTTAACTGATTCACCAGTTCCGGTGTTTCAAGGTCCGGGTTGTTTTCACTCAAAACCACTTCAGAACCCCGGGATTTCAACAGACGGGCAACTGCCAAACCGCTTCTCTGAGCACCCAGGACAACGACTTTTTTTCCTTCTACATAGATCATTTTACTCACCGTATTTTAAATGTGACAAGACTAATGAGGGCAAACATAATTCCCAGTATCCAAAAACGGATAACGACTTTGTTTTCATCCCATCCTTTGAGTTCAAAATGGTGATGAAGCGGAGCCATCCTGAAAACCCTTCGCCCAACTCCGTATTTTTTTGCGGTATATTTAAAATATAAAATTTGAATCATAACACTGAAAGCTTCAATGACAAAAACACCGCCAACCAGAAACAGCAGAAATTCCTGTCTCAAAATGACGGCTATAATCCCTATCACGGCACCGTAAGTCAATGAGCCCGTGTCACCCATAAATATTTGTGCAGGCCGTGCATTATACCATAAAAATCCGGTAAACGCACCTAACATAGCAGCCAGAAATATGGTTATTTCTCCTGCTCCCGGCATATAGATAATATGAAGATATGAACTGAAGTCCACACGTCCCGTAATATAACTGATTGCTGCAAACACCATGGTAGTGATGGCCAGCAAACCGGTTGCCAGACCATCCAGTCCGTCAGTGAGGTTGACTGCATTGGATGATCCGGTTATGACTATAATAACAAACGGAATATAAAAAAGACCCAGATTTACGATCACATCTTTAAAAAATGGGATTGTTGTTGATGCATGAAGCCCCGGATTCTCCGGGAAAAAATAAAGAAAAGATGCAACTCCAAGACCTAAAAGAATTTGGCCTGTGATTTTATACCGTGCAATTAATCCCTTTTTCATTTTTTTATAAACTTTCAGGTAATCATCAATAAAACCCATGACGCCGGTCCAGATGAGCGCAATGAGTAAAATCTGAATATAACGATTGGTGATATCTGTCCATAATAATACCGGTATCAGCACTGAACCGTGAATCATTAGTCCCCCCATCGTAGGTGTGCCGGATTTTTTTATGTGGGATTCAGGCCCTTCATGCCGGATTGTTTCACCGATTTTGTATTTATTAAGGAGTCTGATAACATAAGGACCAAAAATGAATGTCAGGATCAATGCAGTCAGGGCTGCAGCAGTACTTCTGAATGAGATATAACCCAAAACATTCAGCCAGGTTAAATATTTTTTTAGCGGATAAAGAAAGAGATAGATCACGTTTTTGCTCCTTTGGTAAGTTCGTTTACGACTCTTTCCATTGCCATACCCCTTGATCCTTTTACATAAATGATATCACCTTCTTTTTGAAGCGATTTCAGTGTATTGTTAAGGGCTTGTAATGAATCAAAATGAATGGCATTTGTCATATCCAGTGTCCTGGCCATGCGTACAGTATTCAGTGTTTCCGGTCCGTAACAAAAGAGATAATCAATCCGTGATGATGCGATTTGAACACCGATATTTTCATGACTCGGACGGCTGAGTTCACCCATTTCAAGCATATCTCCAAGAATAAAGATACGTTTTCCTCCCGGTTTCATTTCATTGAGTGTCCTGATAGCCATGCTGACAGATAATGGATTGGCATTGTATGTGTCATTGACAATGGTCACTCCGTCCTGGTTGATGATGTTTCCTCGTCCGGCCGGCGGTTCAAATTCTTCCAGTCTGCGTTTGATTTGATTGGCAGGGACATTCAATGTAACGGCTACAGAGCAGGCCGCAAGGGCATTTTGTGCAGCGCCAAATCCCAGAGAACGTAAATAAATATGATTACCGTTATGCTCCAGGATATAACGCCCAACAGAATCAATATCAAAAATTGTCATGGTTATGGATGCAGGATTTTTCAGACTGTATGTAACTCTTTGATGATTATTATCAGAATATTCAGCAACCAGAGCATCATCCTGGTTTATAAAAAGAGTCCCGTCCGGTTTAGTATGATCAAAAAGTTCAAATTTCCCTTTTTGAACATTTCTGAGGGAACCGAATCCTTCAATATGAGCTTCCGATATGGATGTTATCAGCGAATAATCCGGGCGGATAATTTTACAGAGCGCTGCAATATCTCCCTGTTTGCTTGCCCCCATTTCAATAACGGCAAATTCTGAGTCCTGACGAATATCCAGAACAGATATGGGAAGGCCAATTTCATTATTAAAATTTTTACGGGACTGGGAGACATTAAACGTGCCTGCTAACACGTGGGCAATCAATTGACGTGTTGATGTTTTTCCTGCGCTTCCCGTAATGGCAATAATTTTTGCTTTAATATGTGATGCATGAATTTTAGCCAATTCCTGAAGCCCCGTAAGGCTGTCAGGACAAATAATCAGAGGGTGGTTTTTCAAGTCCGGGTTGGCATCGAGCTTATCCTTGCTGACAAGAGCAGCCACAGCCCCGTTAGAGATAGCTTCTGAGACAAATTTATGTCCGTCTGTCTGCTCTCCCTCCAATGCACAAAACAGATCTCCCTGGCGAATTTTTCGTGTATCTATGGATACTCTGTCAAAACTGTCAGCTTTTATCTTATGAAGGGTGAAGTATGGCGACTGTGATATTACATTAATTTTCATTCTTATTTATCCAGTTCAAAATCGTTTCTTTATCGCTGTATGGGATTTTCTTTCCTTCGATTTCCATATATGTTTCTGCACCCTTACCCAGGATAAGTGTCAAATCCTGAGAAGTGCTTCTCAGCAACGCTTGTCCTATTGCTTCAGTCCGGTTTTGGATTATTTCTATCATCTCGCTTTTTTTCATTCCTTTTAGAATATCCCGGATTATGGTATCAGGGTCTTCAAATCTTGGATTGTCATTTGTTAGGATAATCCAATCTGCATAGGCTTCAGCTATACGCCCCATAAGGGGTCTTTTTGTTGTATCACGATTTCCGCCGCATCCAAATACCACTGTTCGCTTCATGTATGGAACGTCTGACATGGATTTCAGGATTTTTTCTATGGCATCCGGTGTATGGGCAAAGTCAATGATCACTGTTCCGTGGGATTTTGTCCTGATGATTTCCACCCGTCCCGGAATGGTTTCGAAATCGTTAAGATCAAGTGAACCAAAACGTATTTCCGGATGATATTCGTTCCATACTGCAACAGCCTGCAACAGGTTGTAGGCGTTAAACAGTCCCATCAAAGGTGCATTTACTGGCAGTGATCCATGAGGACTCTCAATAATGCCTTTCAGTCCCTGCATTGTCAATTTCAGTTCCGAATAATAGTAATCGGTCAAAGGATTTTTTAAAGAACAGCTGATTTTGTTGCAGTTTAAGGCCGTAAATAACTGGTTTCCATACGGGTCATCCGTGTTTATAAATGCTTTTCCGTCATCCTCCAATTGGTTGAAAAGCCGGGTTTTAGAAAAGAAATAAGCATCCATGGTTTGATGAAAATCAAGATGATCCTGAGACAGATTGGTGAATACGGCTCCATGAAACAAAACATTTTCTACCCGATACAAATCAAGTGCGATGCTTGACACTTCCATTGCAAGTGATTCAATACCCTGTTTTGAACAAAAATGGAATATGCGATGCAGTTCACTGCTTTCCGGTGTGGTCCTGTCGCTGATTCCCGGTACGGTAAACTCTGCATTAAACCCCAATGTTCCCAATGTTGCGGTTTTTAAACCGGATTTTTTTTCAAGATACGAAATCAATGCTGTTAATGTTGTTTTTCCGTTTGTACCCGTAATACCGGTTAGTCTGAAGGGGAGGGATTGAGTATGATAAAACGCCTGTGCCAACCGGGCCAGAATTTTTCTGGAATTATATACAGGGATTATGTGAATATTTCGGTGAACGATCGGTTTTTCACAAATAACAGCAGCTGCACCCTGAGAAACAGCTTTTAGGATATAGTCATGTCCATCTGTCTGAAAACCTTTGATTGCTACAAACAGGGCACCTCTGCGAACTTTCCTTGAATCGAATTCTATTGCACAGATTTCTGGATCTGACCCTTTAACGTCATAAGATATTCCGGATGATGTTAGCAACTGACTTAATTTCATCGTTTTTTTCCGGTTATTAAAACACAGACACTTCCGTGGATTAGTGATTCTCCCGGGAGAGGATCCTGTTCTATAATGAATTTATCACTGCCTTTTATCTCATAGTTTATTGATAGTCTGGACAATATGTGTTGGGCGTTTTTTATAGCCATTCCCCGCACATCCGGCATTTTTACTGTTATACTTAAATCTTCTTCTCCTCTTGATTGGACAATGCTTCGGGTATAGGATGCTGTTTGATTGTCATTCTCGACGTTTTTGTTAAAACCTATGTTTCCTGTTCCGAGGCTGGCTGACAAGGGATGTACAACAGGTGATGTTTTGGATTCTACCCGTGCAATTTGATTTTCCACCGGACGAACCCAATCATAAAGATTTATAAAATCTGTAGTATTGATTATGCGGGAAAAAACCTCTTTAACCGTTGGCGCAGCACAGACGCTTCCCCAGTGCTTCCCAAAAGCCGGGCTGTCCAATGTTATA